>NZ_JBHFKV010000008.1:0-170262 GCF_042879355.1 Photorhabdus sp. RM71S
TTTTTTATTGGAAATCGTCGCGGGCTTAATTGCTTATACATTCCAACCTAAAAAACCGAGCTTGAATTTACGGGATTGTGATATCGCTATTTTTAAACGAAGCTGAGGTTATTTACTTTTTTATCGGTCATTTAAGCGTTTATTTGTAAGAAATCTTCTTATTGTAAAGAGAGTTATTTTCTACTTTTAATTTAAATTATATTCATAATTTCATTATTCAATAATATCTATGGATTTATATCTTATGGTGATTTTTGAAAATACAATTATACTTGTTGTTTTTATTTGTATTTTCTAATAATACCTCATGAGATAAGTATAAAATTGAAATTTTAATTAGTATCTATTAAAAGGTAGTGATATATAACAGAAATATTCTCCATAATTAATGGAAAAAATGAGAATTTACATTAATATTTTAAATTGTGTAATTTCAATGTTGTATTTAATTGATTTCTGTAAAGTGAATAAATATTTACCTAATTAATTCTCGTTGGAATTATCTTTCTGGCCTACCTGTTGTTGAAGTAGCTGTATATTTTGCCAGAAAAAATCGGTGCTTTCGTTATGGCTAATTTTGACTATTAGCAATTTAGTGACATAACCGGTAGGGATAGCAATAGAGACTTTGGAACTTGGTTAAATGGATAATTGATATATGAAGTTATTCTAAATGTATATACCCTATGGATTCCAAGTTGCATCGCGACGGCAAGGGAATGAATCCCCGGGAGCGTAGATAACGATGTGACCGGGGTGAGTGAGTGCAGCCAACAAAGAGGCAACTTCAAAGATGACGGGTATAAATTTAAACTCAGGAGAATTCTCATGGATAAAATAAGAACGGTTGCTGAGACTTTGGCAATATTACATCAGTATCATCATCTGATTGGTGTAGAACGACAGCCAAAACAACTTAAGACCTTGGATTTTGACGGCAAGGTAATATTCTCCAACGATCCAGAAACAGCGACTGTGCCACCTGCATTTTTTACAGTACAAACTATACAAGAGTTGAAAGCGCTCGGCGGTGTACCTGACCGTGAGTACGGCCCTGGCAAAATGAAACCCCATCATACGTTACCGGAGCCGTTTTCTGCTGAACGGCTGGCAAATGTTTCTGGTAATCATATTGATCTGTGCAAAGCTTTTAGGGCCTATATCTATAGTGATTCTGCTTTAGTCAAAGATTATGAAGAAATGCTTAATGCTAAGCGCTTCCCGATGAAGGTTGCGTTATACAGTGGCGAGAAAATGACTATCTCCTCCGATAATCCATTGGTTGTTGAAGATAAAGATGATTATGGTGAACCGGTTGTCTTGGTGTATGAGCAGATAATCATTGAACCGGGAGGTCAAATTATTTACCGCACTAATGGTCGAATCGAAGCTAACACTATTGTAGGGAATGAAAATACTGGAAAGGAGAATGTTGTCAATAGAGGCAGTAATGGCACCGATGGTCTTGATGGCGCACCAGGAAATCAAGGGGCTAATGGCAGTGATGGTAAAGATGGTACAGATAGTAAAAATGGCTGCTTAATTAACGCCACATCAGGTACTGATGGAGCCAGCGGTTCTGTCGGAGGATTAGGGGGGGATGGTGCAGCGGCTGGAAATGCGAATGACCTGACTATTACTAGTCAATCTCTTACTGGAACAATAAATGCGGCAACGATAGGTGGTAATGGTGGTAACGGTGGAAGAGGCGGTCTTGGGGGACGTGGGGGTAATGGGGGTAATGGAGGTAATTGGGGCAATGAAACAATCAAGTGGTGTCCTGCTGGGGAGGCAGGAAATGGGGGCGCTGGAGGAAATGGAGGGAATGGAGGCAGGGGGGGGAAAGGTGGGGACAGTGGTAACATATATATTAATTACTCTGACGGTGGTCCAGTACTTCAGGTTATGTCAATTAATGGTCTTGGTGGGGAAGGTGGGAAGGCCGGTTGGGGAGGAATAGGGGGTGAACCTGGAAATAGTACCAGAGTACTCGGTGTACATGGTTTGTCGGGAGCCTATGGTACAGATGGTCTTAAAGGAGAATTTGGAGATGACGGTAACACCGGCAAGATATATGTCAACGGTCATGAACGGGAATCTGATCGGAAACTTAATCGCTAGTGGTGCCGCAATCAGACGGGTCTGAACGACGATAAATAAGGGGAAATAGGGTCAGATCTTGGTTTTGCTTATGTTCAAGTGGTTTACATTATTAATTACTGAATACTTATTGGGGCTGGCCTTGCTGGTTGGCTTCGTTTTTCGCCACTCAGGTTTTACAAGTGTACTGAGTATGAAGCCGATTTTGCATTGGTTCCTGGGTAAATTAATGGCGATTGTTATCGGCATGGCAATAGTGCCTGTTGCTCAATGTGATTTTTGAAGAATATAATCATGATTATTATCTTTTATTTGTATTTCCTAATAATACTTAATGAGACAAATATAAAATTGAAATATTTAGTCAGCACGTATTAAAAGATCGTGATGTATCACAGAAATATTCTCTTTAATTAATGAAAAAAGTGGGAAATTACATTAATATTTTAAATTGTGTCATTTAAATATCGCATTCAATCGCTTTCTGTAATGTGAATAAATACTTACCTAATTGATTCTTATGGAAATTATTTTTCTGGCCTACCCGTTGTTGAAATGCTTACATCCTTTGCCAGAAAAAATCGATGTCTCCACTATGGCTAATCTGGTAATTAGCCAGGGGCAATATTCTGGCTATTAGTAATTTAGTGTCACAATCGGTAGTGATAGCAGTTGATACTTTGGAGCTTGGTTAAATGAACAACTGATATATAAAGTTATCCTAACTGTATATACCCTATGGATTTCAAGATGCATCGCGACGGCAAGGGAGCGAATCCCCGGGAGCATAGGTAACTATGTGACCGAAGTGAGAGAGTGCAGCCAACAAAGAGGCAACTTGAAAGATAACGGGTATAAATTTAAACTTTGGAGAATATCTATGGATAAAATAAGAACGGTTGCTGAAACTTTGGCAATATTACATCAGAATTATCATCTGATTGGTGTAGAACGGCAGCCAAAGCAACTTAAGACCTCGGATTTTGACGGCAAGGTAATATTCTCTAACGATCCGAAGACCGCGACTGTGCCACCTGCGTTTTTTACGGTACAAACCATACAAGAGCTGAAGGCACTCGGAGGTATACCTGACAGCGAGTACGGCCCTGGCAAAATGGAACCCCATCATCCGTTACCTGAACCGTTTTCTGCTGAACGATTGGCAAATGTCACGGGTTATCATATTGATTTGTGTAAAGCTTTTAGGGCCTATATCTATAGTAATTCTGCTTTAGTCAAAGATTATGAGGAAATGCTTAATGCTAAGCGTTTCCCGGTGAAGGTTGCGTTATACGTTGGCGAAAAAATCACTGTTACCGCAGATGCACCATTGCTTGTTGAAGATAAAGATGATTATGGCGAACCCGTTGTCTTGGTATATGACCAGATAATCATTGAACCGGGAGGTCAAATTATTTACCGCACTAATGGTAAGATCGAAGCTAATACTGTTGTAGGGAACGGCAATGATGATAAAAAGCAGAGCATTATCAGTAAAGGCTCTGATGGAGACGATGGTTTTGAGGGTGAACAGGGAAGTAATGGGGTTAATGGCAGCAATGGTAATATTGGTTCAGAGAATAAACATGGTTGCTCTGTTAAATCCACACCAGGTACTGATGCAACTGGCGGTTCTTCGGGAGCACAAGGGATGGATGGCAAAAGAGCTGGCAGTGCAAATGACGTAATTATTAATGTTGACATTTTTACTGGAGTAGTCAATGCGGCATCGATAGGTGGTAAGGGTGGAAAGGGTGGATATGGCGGTAATGGAGGTAATGGAGGGAATGGTGGAAATGGAGGATCTGCAACAAACAAATGTAGTGCTGGATATGGAGGAAGGGGAGGAGATGGCGGTAATGGAGGGGATGGAGGTAATGGGGGTAACGGTGGGGACAGTGGTAACATATATATTAATTTCACTCAGGGTCAGCCAGTAATTAATGCTCTGTCATATAGAGGAGATGGCGGTAATGGAGGGGTAGGTGGTAAGGGAGGAATAGGCGGAGCAGGTGGGGTAGGTGGCGTTGGTAATAGAGGATTAAATAGTAATGGTCATCCCGGAGTATCTGGTGAAGCTGGTATTGATGGAAAATCCGGCAATGCAGGGACTTCTGGCAAGGTATATGTTAACGGTAATGTAGGGAATCATAGTGATAATCATACTTTAGACTGGCTTGAAGACTATAAATAAGGGGAATGGGTTCATATTTTCCGTATCGTTTGTGGCAAGGTTTACTTGCGACAACGAAGATGTGTTCATAAATAACTCTTTTTTTATCGTTATAGATCATACGGTAAATTTCGTGATGGAGTTGTACATCTAATAATTGTTTTCCACTGGTCAGTTATTTGTATTTCATAATGCATTTTCCTTTGGGTGGAAAGATGCTGAAGTATAGCAACTGACCGAAACAGAAAGATACCAGATTTCCAGTTTAAAAGAAGCCGGTTTTTCACAGCTTTTCATTGCTGAATCATTTAAGCGAAGCCCGTCGACCATCAGCAGAGAATTGAAGAGAAATCAAGAAGTCCAGATATACTGCCCTGAACAGGCTCATTTGAAGGTATTGGCTCGTCGTCATTTTGCAAAGAAAGCCGTGAAAATAACGCCGGAAGTAAATTGGTCAAAGATTATGAAGAAATGCTTAATGCTAAGCGTTTTCCGATGAAAGTTGCGTTATATAGTGGCGAAAACATCACTGTTACTGAAATTAATCCATTGATTATTAAAGATAAATAACACTCTGGTGAACTGGTTGTCTTGGTGTACAACCAGATAACCATTGAACCGGAAGGCAAAATTATTTGCTACACCAACGGTAGGATTGAAGCGAATATCATTCAAGGGGTTGGAAACGGTCCACAGCACTTTATCAGTAAAGGGCTTGATGGAGAAATTGGTGCTCCTGGTGCAACTGGAAATAGCGGAACTGATGGCGTTGAGGGTTCACCTGGTCGTCAGAATAAACATACCTGTCTAATTTCCCCTACATCAGGTACTGATGGAATTAAAGGTTCTTCGGGAGCGCAGGGATCGGGTGGCGCACCAGGTGGAGAGGGGCCGAGACTAACTGTCGTATGTGATAATGTGGATGGGCAGGTAGAGTTGTGGTCGGCGGGTAGTGATGGTGGCATGGGGGGGATGGTAGTTTTTATGGTAATGTTGCTGATTATAATCATTATCTTACTGTTGGCACACTGTGCCAGCCTGCGATTGGAGGGTGCGGAGGAGATGGAGGGGATGGGGGTAATGGAGGTTGTAGTGGAGATGGGGGTGACATAGATTTTAGCTATTCTACTGGTAAACCACACATTATTAGTTGGTCAGTACCAGGCATGGGAGCACCTGGCGGTAAGGGAGGATATGCAGGGAAAGGCGGTGATGGTGGTATCGGTAATATCAGACAGAGTAAGGGTGGAGACGTAAGTCAAAATGTAGCTTGTTCCGGAAAGGCGGGTAAAAAGGGTAAGAATGGATTGTTAGGTGGGGAAGGAAAGGATGGGCGGATATATGTCAACGGCAAATTGAGAGAGATGAATCCAAATGCATTGCCGCTTTCTGAGAAAGAACTGTCTGGAAACAAGTAGATTAGGGATAGTGAGATCATCGAGGTGAAATATAAGGTTTTTCATCAAAACAACTGTAGTCTGTAATTAACTCAGTGCACCGTATGGTTAATATGTGCACTGAATTTGTAGTGTAAAATTTTCGAGAAAAGTTATTTCAACCAACCTTTCTTCTGTGCGATTTCCAGTTGTGGCAGCAGATATTGCCATAATTCAGGATAGGCATCGGCAATGAATTTATTGCGGCTAATCACTTGCTCAAAACGAATACCGTCTTCTACCCAACTTTGCCCTTTATTATACAGATTCATCAGCATCGGCATTAGTCTATCCAGCGTAAGAGCAAAACGGGCGTCTTGGCTTTCTGCTGCTTCATACTCTTGCCAAAGTGACATAAAATGATTTTTCTGTGGTTCGGGGAGTAAACCAAAAAGACGGTCGGCGGCTTTGATTTCCTGTTCATGAATAGCTTCACGGGCTGCTAAATCGTAAACCATGACATCACCCGCATCAATTTCTACAATATCGTGAATTAATGCCATTTGAATAACCCGCTGGATATCCACCTCTTTTACATAGGGTGCAAAACTCATTGCGGCGATAGCAAAATGCCAACTATGCTCGGCTGAATTTTCCCGACGATGATTATCCAGTAACTTAGTCCGCCGTTGAACTTTTTTCAGCTTATCTAACTCCATCAAAAAACCGATGACATTCGTAAAAGGGCCAAAATCAACGGTAGGTACTGCTAACGACATATAAACCTCATTAATTATTTTTTTCATCAAGAGAATAAGGCAGAGGCTGAATAGTGAGTGAATGCCCTTCATCGTCACGGACACGGAATACACTATGACTTTCCATATCATTATTCATGACGACTTGTACCCAGATACTATTATCATTCAACTTAACGGCAGCCAAAACGGTACCCGTTCTCCGCCACTTATCCCCTAATTGCCATTCCAAATCATCTCCAGCCATAGGCGTTTTGGCGGCATTGCCAGCCAGCCAGTACATGGCGCGTTTATTTGCTCCGCGGTATTTAGCACGGGCTACCATTTCCTGACCGGTATAACACCCTTTTTTAAAGCATATCCCTCCTGCCAATGCCTGAAGGTTAGTTGCTTGGGGAATAAACTGTGCACTATTTGCTGCATCAATGACCGGGAAGCCTGCTTCAATATCCAGAGCTAACCACTGTTCGCTGTTATTAAGTTGAGCTTGAAGTTTTTCTGTTAACTGCTCAGCGATTGCGGTGTTTGTTACCAAGAGGAAACGTTCAGACGGCAAGGTAAAGTGGAGCAAAGTCGTAGTTTCATGTGCAACGACAGCGTTATCAGCATCCGGCAGAGTTGGGAAGAAGCTGCTTAATGCTTCCCGGCAGTTTTTACCTGCAACACCGAGCAGTACCGCGTTTTCATCCTGAACTAGTGTAATTTTAGAGAATACGGCATATTTTTTCAGTTCTGTAAGCTGATTTTCCAGCACACTGCGACGCTCAATATAAGCAAGGCTTTCACCACGATGGAAGAGGCGCAGATTACTCCACATTTTACCCTTTGCGTCACAATGCGCACTAAGCACATGCTGATTCGTTGCAAGTGCGGAAATATCTGCTGTAACCTGACCTTGTAGATATTTTTCTGCATCCGGTCCAGTTGCTGCTACCAGTCCCCAGTCATCTAGAGATATTAACGTCAGGGGAAGGATTGATGAAGACAATGGAGATTGTGAAGAAAATGGAGTTTTATAAGCCATGACACATCCTGCCAGTCAGATATTTGAGCTAATGATGCATAATGGTAAAAGAGTTGAAGCACAATGCAAGTAGTTATTATTGCTATTAGCTGGCATGATGCATCAGTTTGCCGGGCGACTTATATGGCTAATGGTGTTAAAACAAACAATGAGAATTAAAAGGGGATCTTTTGAACATGGATATTGATAATAAAGCACGTATTCATTGGGCATGCCGGCGTGGAATGCGTGAGCTGGATATTTCAATTATGCCGTTTTTTAAGTATGAATATGACTCGCTCAGCGATGATGATAAACGACTTTTTATTCACTTACTTGAATGTGCTGATCCTGATCTGTTCAACTGGCTAATGAATCATGGGCGTCCAGAAGATGAAGAGTTATTTCGCATGATTAAACTTATTCAGAATAGAAATAAAGATCGTGGTCCTGTGGAAATGTGATCTCAGGGTATCTTGGCATACCCAGCTAATTTCTACCTGTGTTCATGGTGCAATAGCGCTTATCGTACTACTTGCTCCGTGGCCTGCGGATGACGCTATTTTCTGGATTTTCTGGCTCCCTTTAGTACTGTTGATTATTGCCAGTTGGGGGCGTAGCCAGAAAAATATCCGTAAATCACAAGGGCTTTTAGTTCTGCTCAGTGATAATAAGTTGCAATGGAAGAAGCATGAGTGGCGAATTATCCGACGACCATGGCTGTGTCGTTATGGCGTATTAATTACGGCTCAATCTTTTTATAACCAGAAAAAAATCCGTTTATGGGTCGCATCCGATGGTATGTCACAGGATGAATGGAGGCATATTAATCAACTATTGTTGCAATATCCTGATATCTGATTGAGCTGAAATTTTCCTGACTTAAAGCAGAGGCTCCATTTCTTGCAGGATTTGCATACACCATTGCGATAAACGATCATCAGTTTGTTCATACTGGTTTACGTCATCTAATGCCAGCCCGACAAATTGTGAGCCATTATCCGTTAATGGTTTCGGGCTGGTAAATTCATAACCTTCGGTCGGCCAGAAGCCAATGAAATGTACACCTGAAGGGCGTAAATGGTGATATAGCATACCGAGAGCGTCAAGAAACCAATCGCTATAATCAATTTGATCTCCCATACCATACATGGCGACAATTTTCCCCTGTAAATCGAGGGAAGGAATTTGATCCCAAATAACCAGCCAATCTTCCTGTAATTCACCAAAATCCCATGTTGGGATACCGAGAATCAGCACAGAGTACTCTTCCATTAATTCAGGTGTTGTCTCTTTGATATTGTGGAGATCAACTAAATCTTCACCGAGGATATCGCGGATTTTCTCTGCTACCATCTCGGTGTAGCAGGTGCTGGAGCCGTAAAAAAGACCAATCTTCATCATTAATCATTATGGTTTTTGAATATCTGGATTGGCATTGTAACAGAATAATTGCTTTTTCAGGCATAATAGCCAGCAGAGATGTACAGATTTAAGGAAAGTATTTCGTGTCAAAACAACCAACTCAGTTGACTAATCCACTGATAGAACAATTTCTTGATGCTATCTGGTTAGAACATGATCTTGCGGAAAATACGCTTGCTTCTTACCGGTTGGATTTGCAGGCATTGGATAACTGGTTGATACATCATGGTCATAATTTATTATCTGTCCAGATGATAGATTTGCACTCTTTTCTGGCAGAACGCGTGGATGGAGGATATAAAGCCAGTAGTTCGGCGCGTTTACTCAGTGCCATGCGCCAATTGTTTCTCTATTTTTATCGGGAAAAAATGCGGGAGGATGATCCGACAGCACTGTTGTCTGCACCGAAATTACCAAAGCGATTGCCTAAAGATTTAAGTGAAAAGCAGGTAGAAGATCTACTTAATGCGCCCTGTACAGATCAGCCGGTAGAGTTAAGGGATAAAGCCATGCTTGAAGTGCTTTATGCCTGTGGTTTGCGGGTATCTGAGTTAGTGGGATTGACACTTTCCGATGTCAGTTTGCGTCAAGGCGTGGTGAGAGTGATTGGTAAAGGGAATAAAGAACGGTTAGTGCCTTTAGGGGAAGAAGCAATTTATTGGCTAGAGAATTATCTGGAATATGGGAGAGTTGGGCTGCTAAATGGTGCAACGTTGGATGTCCTTTTTCCTAGCAACCGAGGGCGCCAAATGACCCGACAGACATTCTGGTATCGTATTAAACATTATGCGCTGCTGGCTGGAATCGATACTGAACGGTTATCTCCCCATGTTTTACGTCATGCATTCGCCACGCATTTGCTTAATCATGGCGCTGATTTGCGAGTTGTGCAGATGTTATTGGGGCATAGTGATCTATCTACAACACAAATATATACTCATGTAGCAACAGAACGGCTCAAATTGCTACATCAACAACATCATCCGCGTGGGTGAGCACGGATTTAAAGGAACCGAAAATGAAAAAAAGCGTGTTATGTTTCCCTCTTTTGCTGGCCTGGTTTAATGGAAATGCGTTTGCTGATGATGGTGCTGTCCATAGAACAATGCAGAAACTAGGGATAAAAGCAGAAAACATCCAGCCATCACCTATTGTTGGTTTAAATACGGTAGTGACCGAGCAAGGGATCATTTATCTATCTGATGACGGGAAATATTTATTGCAAGGGCCAATTTATGATGTCAGTGGTAGCTCTCCTGTGAATGTCAGTAATCAATTGTTGATGAAAAAGCTGGAAGCAATGACAGATCAAATGATCATCTACAAAGCGCCAAAAGAGAAGCATGTCGTTACCGTTTTCACGGATATTACCTGTGGTTACTGCCATAAATTGCATGAAAACATGCAAGAATATAATAAACTGGGTATTACTGTGCGCTATCTGGCGTTTCCCCGTCAGGGTATGCAGCACCAATCTGCTAAAGATATGCAATCTATCTGGTGTAGCGCAACACCGCAGAAATCATTAGATGCTGCGTTTAAAAATGAAGATGTTTCGCCAATTAAGAGCTGTAAAGTGGATATTGCTAACCATTACAAATTGGGTCTCCAGTTTGGCGTCCAAGGAACGCCGGCGATTGTCCTTAAGGATGGCAGTCTGTTAGGTGGATATATGCCGCCAGAGGCTTTGGCAGCGGCACTGGCGCAACGTGGTAAATAAGTTTAGTGAATATTGAAACACAACTTCGCCGCCGTCCGGCGGTGAATGACAGTCATCTTCCACAACAGATTCATCCATTACTGCGTCGCTTATATGCCATTCGTGGTATCCAGCAAGCTAATGAATTGGAGCGTGGTGTTCAAGGGTTATTGAATTATCAGCATCTGAGTGGTGTGGAACAGGCGGTGTCACTCTTGTTGACTGCACTTCATGAACACTGGCGTATCGTTATTGTCGGTGATTTTGATGCTGATGGGGCAACTAGCACGGCATTGGCAATCCGATCATTACGCTCGATGGGATATCGCCATCTGGATTATCTGGTACCAAATCGTTTTGACGATGGTTATGGTTTAAGCTCACAGGTGGTAGAAGAGGTCGTCAAAAAAGGCGCTGACCTGATTATTACCGTGGATAATGGTATCTCTTCCCATGAAGGGGTTGCGGCTGCCCATCAGCACCGTATGAAAGTGATTGTCACGGATCATCACTTGCCGGGTGACGTTTTGCCAGCGGCTGATGCCATTATTAATCCTAATCTTGCCGATTGTTCGTTCCCGTCTAAATCATTGGCCGGAGTGGGTGTCACATTTTATCTGATGTCTGCCTTAAGGGCGGCGCTGAGGAAAGATCAGTGGTTTGAAAAGCAAGGAATTGCGCTGCCGAATCTGGCCGAGATGTTGGATTTGGTTGCGCTAGGAACTGTTGCCGATGTTGTACCTTTAGATACCAATAACCGGATTCTGGTTTATCAGGGCTTGAACCGGATTCGTGCAGGACGTTGTTGTGTGGGGATACGTGCATTATTGGAAATTTCCAGCCGTGATGCTTATAAGCTGACAGCCAGCGATTTGGGTTTTTTTCTGGGGCCAAGACTGAATGCCGCTGGTCGCCTTGATGATATGTCCATTGGCGTCACTTTATTGCTAACTGACGACATAGCAAAGGCGCGTCAGATAGCTTGTGAACTGGACGGTCTTAACCAGACTCGGCGTGAAATAGAGCAGGGAATGCAGCAGGAAGCACTGCAAATCTGTGACAAACTTGAACGTACCAGCACTGAACTGCCTTATGGGCTAGCGCTCTATCATCCAGAATGGCATCAAGGGGTAGTTGGAATTTTGGCTTCCCGGATTAAAGAGCGTTTTCATCGGCCTGTTATCGCTTTTGCACCGGCCGGTGACGGTATTTTGAAAGGTTCTGGTCGTTCAGTGCAGGGATTGCATATGCGTGATGCGCTTGAGCGGCTTGATACTTTGCATCCGGGGTTGATACTTAAATTTGGTGGTCATGCAATGGCGGCCGGTTTGTCACTTGAACAGGATAAATTCGAACAATTTCAGTATCACTTTTCTACGCTAATGGCGGATTGGTTAGATATTTCGCAACTTGAAGGTGTTATCTGGAGTGATGGTGAATTAGCAATTAATGAACTGTCATTGGACATTGCAGAAATGTTGCGTGATGGCGGCCCTTGGGGGCAGGCATTCCCGGAGCCTATTTTTGACGGTAAATTCAAACTACTGCAACAGCGCATTGTTGGAGAGCGTCATTTAAAAGTGATAGTGGAGCCATTAAACGGTGGGCCGATGCTGGATGGTATTGCGTTCAATATCGATCCTACCCGCTGGCCAGATAACAGTGTTCGCGAAGTAGAACTTGCCTATAAACTAGATGTTAATGAATTTCGTGGCAACCGTAATGTACAGCTTTTGATCCAACACCTCTGGCCTTATTAACCGTTTGATCAGCAGGTAGTCAGTCATTGTCACGTACTCTCGTATGAATACGTGACAAATCTGTTGAAGTGCTATAAACCCTGTGCCGAATCCGCTACAATACGCGGTTCGAAAATTATCCATTTATCTCCGACTACACAACGTAAGACACTAAAATATGTTTGAAATTAATCCGGTAAAAAACCACATTCAGGACTTGTCTGAACGGACAACGGTTCTGAGGGGGTATCTTTGACTACGATGTCAAAAAAGAGCGTTTAGAAGAAGTTAATGCTGAATTGGAACAGCCTGATGTTTGGAATGAACCGGAGCGGGCACAGGCTTTGGGTAAAGAGCGTTCCTCATTGGAAGAGATTGTCGAAACTATCGATCAGCTTGAGCAGGGTCTGGAAGATGTACAAGGTTTACTGGAACTGGCAATAGAAGCAGACGATGAAGAGACTTTTAATGAAGCCGTGGTAGAGCTGGAACAGCTCGAAGAAAAGCTAGGTCAGTTAGAATTTCGCCGCATGTTTTCTGGTGAGTATGACAGTGCTGACTGTTATCTTGATTTGCAGGCAGGCTCTGGTGGTACTGAAGCTCAGGATTGGGCAAGTATGCTGATGCGTATGTATTTGCGTTGGGCTGAATCCAAAGGTTTTAAAACGGAAATCATTGAAGAATCAGACGGTGAAGTTGCTGGTCTGAAATCAGCGACGATTAAGATCATGGGCGATTATGCTTATGGTTGGTTGCGTACTGAAACGGGGGTTCACCGGTTGGTACGTAAAAGCCCATTTGATTCTGGTGGTCGTCGCCATACTTCATTCAGTTCTGCTTTCATCTATCCTGAAGTGGATGATGATATTGATATTGAAATTAATCCAGCAGACTTACGTATCGATGTTTACCGCGCATCCGGTGCGGGTGGTCAGCACGTTAACAAAACAGAATCTGCGGTGCGTATTACCCATATCCCAACCAACATTGTGACTCAGTGTCAAAATGATCGTTCTCAGCATAAAAATAAAGACCAGGCGATGAAACAGCTAAAAGCGAAGCTGTATGAACTGGAGATGCAGAAACAGAACGCTAATAAACAGGAAATGGAAGAGAATAAATCTGATATTGGTTGGGGTAGTCAAATTCGCTCTTATGTTCTGGATGATTCACGCATCAAAGACTTGCGCACCGGCGTTGAAACTCGCAATACACAAGCGGTGCTGGATGGTGATCTGGACAAATTCATTGAAGCAAGCCTTAAAGCTGGCTTATGAGGAACTAAAATGTCACAACAACAACAGGGCGCAGAACAGGCTCCCGATTTAAATAATGAACTGCAAACTCGCCGCGAAAAACTCGTAGCTTTACGGGAGAATGGAACTGCATTCCCGAATGATTTCCATCGTGAAAATATTTCAGAAGATCTACACGCGAAATACGACGACAAAACTCAGGAAGAGTTGGAAGCACTGAATATTGAAGTGACGGTTGGCGGTCGTATGATGACGCGCCGCATCATGGGTAAGGCTTCTTTCGTCACACTACAGGATATGGGCGGTCGTATTCAGTTATATGTTGCCCGTGACGATCTGCCGGAAGGTATTTATAACGAACAGTTTAAAAAATGGGATCTGGGAGACATTCTGGGCGCGCGTGGCAAACTGTTTAAAACCAAAACCGGTGAACTTTCCATTCACTGTACTGAATTGCGTCTGCTGACAAAAGCGCTGCGTCCATTGCCGGATAAATTCCACGGCTTGGCTGATCAGGAGACTCGCTATCGCCAGCGTTATCTGGATCTAATCGCGAATGAAGAATCGCGCAAAACTTTCCAAATTCGTTCTCAAGTCTTATTGGCCCTGCGTAGCTTTATGGTCAGTAAAGGCTTTATGGAAGTGGAAACACCAATGATGCAGGTTATTCCTGGTGGTGCCTCGGCACGTCCATTTATTACTCACCACAATGCGCTGGATATTGATATGTATCTGCGTATTGCGCCGGAACTTTACCTGAAACGTCTGGTTGTTGGTGGTTTTGAGCGTGTGTTTGAAATTAACCGCAACTTCCGTAACGAAGGTGTATCTCCGCGCCATAACCCTGAGTTCACCATGATGGAACTCTACATGGCGTATGCGGATTACAAAGATCTGATCGTTCTGATAGAAGAGCTGTTCCGTACCCTGACGCAGAATATTTTGGGGAATACCTTGGTTAAATATGGCGAACAGGAATTTGATTTCGGTAAACCATTTGCCCAAATGACCATGAAAGAGGCCATTTGTAAATATCGTCCTGAAACCAACATAGCTGATTTGGATGATATGGATAAAGCGGTGGCTATCGCTGAATCTCTTGGTATTGAAGTGGAAAAAGGTTGGGGCCTTGGCCGTGTTCAGTGTGAAATCTTTGAAGAAACGGCGGAAAGCCACCTGATTCAACCGACATTTATCACTGAATATCCGGCAGAAGTTTCTCCGCTAGCGCGTCGTAATGATGCAAATCCGTTTATCACTGACCGTTTTGAATTCTTTATTGGTGGACGTGAGATTGGTAATGGCTTCTCGGAATTGAATGATGCCGAAGATCAGGCTGAACGTTTTGCTGAACAGGTTCGCCAGAAAGACGAAGGTGATGACGAAGCCATGTTCTACGATGAAGATTATATAACGGCTTTGGAACATGGTATGCCACCAACCGCAGGTTTGGGTATTGGTATTGACCGTATGATTATGTTGCTGACAAATAGCCATACCATTCGTGATGTCATTCTGTTCCCGGCAATGCGCCCGCAGAAATAACAGCTTGAATTAAATTTCAACTCCCCTGTGGCATAGCTATCAGGGGAGTTTTTATTTTCAACTGATTGAAATATAGACAACTTAAACAGATAATGGCTTGCTGATACCAATGAAATCGCTATAATAATTTATGTTATTCCTAAGCGAGCGTAGTTCAATGGTAGAACGAGAGCTTCCCAAGCTCTATACGAGGGTTCGATTGAGCACACTTTCTGTTTGTACATATTATGTGTATGCATGCGTGGAATAATTAAGTTATTAATTTCATTAACACATTATTTTTAATGTAATATATTATTTTGAGATATTTTGCAAGATAACAGTGTAATCAAGAGAAAATAATTACAATTAGGTAGAAATTGTACCAGTAACCATACGGGCCATTTTAATATCCTTGTGTGAAATGTAAATGTAAAATCATTTCATATCGAGAATATTGCATATTTTAAAATATGTAATAATTCGATATAAAGCCAATTTTTAAATAATTCTATATATATAGAAAATGAAATTTATTTATATTTATTAAGGGTGTTTTATGTCAGAAGAAAAAAATTTAACATGGATTTTTTGAATGGATTAGGTAAAAACATCTGTCCAGTGTGTGGTGAAAAAGAATGCAAATATCCAAAAGATAAAAGGTGGGAAAAAGTACTTAATAGATTGATGGAGAACTACGCTAAAGGCAATATGACACGGGTAAAAATGGAATATTTAAATTTGCTTTCTCTTAGAAAATCGAATTTTAGTAAAACCAGTATTGGTGCAACTCAAGCATTTAATGATAATGCAAAAAAAGACAACAGTATGAGTTCATTTGGTTTGTTATCGCATTTTTTCGGGAAATCAGGCCGAGAAATTTCACTCTCTGAGATAGGTGTGCATGATCAAATTCGAGGATTGATGCAGAAACCGGGTGCATTTGGCAGATCAGAGGGTAGCATTCAATCTCGTTTTATTTCACAAATTCAAAACGGTGAACGAATTGATTTTAAAAATGGTTATGATTTTGGTACGGAAAAAAAAGTTCCAGTTTACGACCCACTTTGGGGTATTGGAGGCGCAACTGTCAGTGGAAAATTGACAGATGTTAGTGCTGAAAAAATGGGTGATGGATATAATGTATATGGTGTAATACATTATAAACTGTATGATAAATTCACTGACCCATACGATACATTTAACTGGGGGAAGGAGGATAATAATTGGTTTGGAGAGCCATTTGATATTACTGGGGAATGGAAAGAAAATGTAAATTTTCATGTCGAAAGACAAATTTTTGAAAATAAAGTTATGCAACTTCTTAAAAAATAAATAATCTCGTTAAGGCCGTGCATTTAATGCGCGACCTTATGTCAAATACCAAATTAAAAAATACTGATGAATAGTTGGCGGAATAATAATGCTTAGTATTAAAACAACAGTCATCAATAACGATGCTAATAGAGTTTTTTTTATCTTTCTCTCTAAGATAAAAAAATAGTTAACCAATATAGCTAGTAAGAAAAAAATCACAACCATCATAAAAAGCATAGCGGTGAGTAGCATAACATATCCTTTGTCGAAAGAATTTCTGTAATCATATAGCCAATTAATTGAAAATCATAGTGTTATTTCTTCCATTAATGTCGTCAGCAGTTGTTAATTCATAGGGATGGCCAATGGTTTTGTATCACTGGTTATCACGCATTTTCCGTTTTCATCCCAGACGGCAATTCCCCAGTCAGGGACGGGCTGAGGATAAACTAGCGTGAATATATAGATATTACATAAAACTAGAGCCTCGGGTGCGGACGTCCAAGCGGACCCTCCACAATGGTTTTGATCCCCAGTTCTGCAACCGTTCAGGTAAATGGGCGTACTAAATTTTTGATTTTTAGATGATGGCTAAAATTTGAGCTATCATCTAAAAATGTGGGATATCACACCTTGGTTTTATACAGACGGGTGAGGATATAGGGATTTTCACCATACCTTTTGCTTTTGTACATGCTGGATTTTCCCTTATGTAACGTAATGACTGACGATGAATTTCTTCGGCAGTCCATCATAGAAAACCCCTATAGTTGCTGTCCGGCCTCATCCGCTGGAGGTTCCCAAAACTATCAATGTATTGACCGGATTGTTCTAAGTTCCTCGCTCTCCAGTTTTACTTCTTCCTAAAAAATGCTGAGTAGTTCGCATTGAAAGTATATCTTTTGGTATGATGTAAATAAGATCAAAAGAATTTACGAATAATAACCGATATAAATTAATAACTAACTCATCGCCTAATATGAAAAGAATCCCGTTATTAAATCAACCACGAATCAGTTAGGAGTGATATATTATGAATGCGGATACATCACCGTAGAAAGCATTCTATGGTAAATGAATAATTAATAGAGACTATTTACTATGAAAGAAAAGCATTGGTCAAAAATCCAATTTTTACATGAAGCTGTAACTAATCAAAGTATTGTCATCAAAGGAACTCATAGCTATTATAGCGATTGCTGGAGCGGCGGTTTTGAAGAATCTGTCGTTCGCTATTTGTACGGTGATAAGATCAGTCTTCAATGGGAGTCTAAGTGGCCAATTGATAAATTGTATATTGGCGATTATGTTTGCATAGGTGCTGAAACTATCATTCTTATGGGTGGAAACAATACACACAGAGCGGATTGGTTCTGTTTATATCCATTCATGGAATATATTGAAGAGGCATATGTAGGCAAAGGTGACACGCATATTCATGATGGCGTGTGGCTTGGTATGCGTTCAATGATTATGCCAGGTGTCACTATTGGAGAAGGCGCTATCGTTGCTGCTAATAGCGTCGTCACTAAAGATGTTGAGCCATATAGTGTTGTAGCTGGAACACCTGCGAAATTAATTAAATATCGCTTTGAGCCGCACATTATCAATGAGCTACTTGCATTAAAAATATATGATTGGTCAGAAGAGAAATTTAATGCTTTAAAACCCTATCTCTGCTCTTCGGATATTAAGGCATTAAGAACTGCTGTAAGAACATATTAAGATAAATAGTTAATTAATTACGTAAAATAATTAATTAGGCTGGATTAGACTAATTAAATATGATTTTTAAAATGTTCTATTACTGAATTATTTAACTAAAATACATTAATTATTAGCTGAAATACCGTTTCGGCATTCAAGCTGCAAACGGTATTTCTCCGAAAGGAGTCTATCTTTAACTAGTTAAATAAAAAACATTGTACAATGGTATAAAAGAGAGATGAGACAGAGTTTATTGTTATTTATTTAATATTCCTTCAATATAAAAGAAAATATGCTACTATCCTCTTATGAAAAGAAAAAATACACCGACGCCACATGATGCTATTTTTAAAAAGTTTTTAAGTCATATTGATACCGCCAGAGATTTTCTAGAGATACATTTACCTGCCACATTACGGGCAGTTTGTGATCTTGATACACTGCGACTGGAATCGGGGTCATTTATTGAGGACAATCTGCGGGTACATTATTCCGACATCCTGTATTCATTAAAAACTACGCAGGGTGAGAGTTATGTGTATTGTGTGATTGAACATCAGAGTTCCCCGGATAAGATGATGGCATTCCGGCTGATGCGTTACAGTATTTCAGCAATGCAATGGCATCTGGAGCAGGGACATGAAAAATTGCCGTTGGTTATTCCGGTGTTGTTCTATCACGGAAAAATACGGCCGTATCCGTGGAGTACCAACTGGTTCGACTGCTTCGATGCTTCGGCTATGGCAGAAGAGATCTATTCCAGCGCGTTTCCGTTGGTAGATGTGACGGTAATCCCGGATGATGAAATCCTGACGCACAAACGGGTTGCACTACTGGAAATAGTACAAAAACATATCCGGCAACGTGATATGGCGGAGTTACAGCAAGAGCTGACCATGTTGTTTGCGTATGATTATTATACATATGAGCTGCTAAAAAGCATGCTAAACTACATATTACTGGTGGGAGATACCGCCGATCCAGAAGGTTTTATCCGGCAACTGGCAGAACAGTTCCCGAAGTATGAGGAGTTACTGATGACAATAGCGCAGAAATTGAAACATAAAGGGCATCAAGAAGGGCTTCAAGAAGGATTGCTGAAGGGTAAAAAACAGGCAATTCTGGAAGTCGCTTGTAGAATGATGAACAATGGTATCGATCATGAAACAATAATGAAAAACACTGGGCTGAGCCAGAACGAACTTGAACAAATACATCACTGATTCGTGCTGAGAGCCGTAATCGGTATTTAAAGATTCGTGTTAGAAGAGGGGCTTATCCGGCAAATAGCTGAACCGTCCCCTAGAAATATAAGGAGGTACTGATGACAATAGCGCAAAAACTGAAACAGAAAGCGTTCCAAGAAGGATTTCAGGAAACATACCAAGAAGCATACCAGGAAGGATTGCAGAAAGGTGAAAAACGGGCGAGTCTGAAAATCGCGCGCGCATTGATGGATAATGGTATCGATCATGAAACAATAATGAAAAACACTGGGCTGAGCCAGAACGAACTTGAACAAATACATCACTGATTCGTGCTGAGAGCTGTAATCGGTATTTAAAGATTCGTGTTAGAAGAGGGGCTGATCCGGCAAATAGCTGAACCGTCCCCTAGAAATATGAGGAGATACTGATGACATATGAAGAACTACTGATAACAATAGAACAAAAACTGGAACAGAAAGAGTTCCAACAAGAATTTCGAGATGGATTACATATAGGGAGGAAACTGGCGATTGTGACAATCGCGCATGCAATGATAGACATTGGTATTAACCTTGAAACAATAATTAAAATCGTCGTGCTGAGCCAGAATAAGCTTGAACAAATAGCCGATTGACTTATGCCGATACCTTAATCGGCATGAAAGTTCGTGTAAATAAGTGGGCAAGACTTTACATATAAGCGGTATATTATTTGGATAAGTTTGAAATCATACTTTTTCTGTCTGGTATTGAGCTTTTTAATTGAAATAGTATTTTAATAATTAAAGAATATTCCTCAAATAGAATATTCGAAACATCGTAATCCGATAAGTTTTCTTTTGGAAGCGGCAACCGGATTGGTTGCCTATACCTTTTAATCTAAAAAACAAATCTGGATTTATGCACCTATGAATTAGCCGTTCTCAGAATAGAAAATATTTCCGTTATTGGTAAATAATCGAATGCTGAAATAGGTTGAATTGAGCCATAATACGAAAATATATATCAGTAGATATCTGATATTCTCTTGGCGCTTTTAATTAATATTTCTTTGTAATTAGGTGTCTGTTGTTCCACATTGGAAAATATAGCTTGAAGCGTGGCATTAGTCATTTCTTTGCCGGCGAGTTCTGGCATGCCGCTATTGAACGGCGGTTCTGGGCTATATTGCATCGCTAGTTGGACTGCTTGTGCATATTTTTCACCTTTGATTTCAACAAGCAATGTCAAACCGAAATCAATACCTGCGGTGACTCCACCTCCAGTAACCCGATTTCTATCGATAACGACTCTTTTATTAACCGGTATTGCACCGAATTCGTTGAGATCGTCTATCATCGACCAATGAGTCGCTGCTTTATACCCTTTCAGCAAGCCTGCGGCCCCTAACAGGATCGATCCTGTACACACGCTGGTGACCCAAGATGCTTTACTTCCCACTTTATGTATCCAATCAAGCATGTCTAATTTGGCAAGCAAAGCATAAGGATTTCCTGTACCCGGAACACACAAAATATCCACTTTATCTAATTGCTCAAATGTAGTGCTCGGTGAAAATGATATATGTGTCAGCTCAGTACGCACCGGAAGTAAATCGCGCCAGACATATTCAATATTTAACCATCCTCCTACTTCAAGAACTGTCGCGGGACCAATCATATCAAGTGGCGTCATGCCTGGGAAAATGACAAAAGCGAGAGTGGGTTTTTCTCCAGACGATGCTTTCATTAACGAAGATAATGCCGCAGGATGTTCCTTAGATGTGTTTTTCATGGAGAAGTTTTCCTTATCGAGATTGAAAAGAGAACTGAAATTCATATGCCGCTATTTTTAGCGAGCGCTGAATATTTGTATTCCCGGTAGCAAATTGATGGAACAACTGTAACCGTAAACTAATTGGCGTATATGCCAATATTGCGACGATTTACGCCAAATGCCATAATTGCCTTATGGACATTAAGACTCTCTATTTTCTGATCTTCCCCAACGTAAATCTGCTGGACCTTTCAGGGCCATTGCAGGTCTTTACCACAGCTAATGAGCTAGCAGAGAAGTCTGGTCACAAACGGCCTTATGCCATAAAAGTCGTGGCTTGTGATCCCGGACAGGTAATGACGCAGGCTGGAATAACTGTGCAAGCAGAACCTTTACCTAAGTTAGATTCTCCCGCCGATACTCTGATTGTTGCAGGGGGCATTGGCGTTGAGTCAGCGGCGAATCATCCGCCATTGCGTAATTGGTTAAAGGGACATGCATCGCTGGCTAGGCGTATTGTGTCTGTATGTAGCGGGGCATTCATTCTGGCTGCTTGCGGATTGCTTGATGGCCGCAGAGTCGTTACGCACTGGAATAGCTGTGCTGAACTGGCCCGGCGTTACAGTAAGTTGCGGGTAGAATGTGATCCTATCTTTATTCAGGATGGCCCGGTGTGGACTTCTGCTGGTGTCACCGCAGGAATCGATTTGGCTCTATCATTGCTGGAGGAAGATTTCGGTCATAAACTGGCACTGGATGTTGCGCGGGATCTCGTTATGTTTCTCAAACGTCCTGGTGGACAGGAACAGTTTAGTGCTTCACTGGCATTACAAAGCAGTACGAGTAAATTTGCAGATCTGCACGCTTGGATGATTAACAATTTGGCGGGAGACCTTTCAGTGGCAGCTTTGGCCGCTCGTACCAATATGAGTGAGCGTAGCTTCGTGCGCCACTATGGCCAACATGCAGGGATTACGCCAGCCAAAGCGGTGGAGCGATTCCGCCTAGAAGCGGCGCGTCATCTTTTGGTTGAATCTACGCTATCGCTCAAGTGCATAGCCTCCCGTTGCGGTTTCGGCTGTGAAGATACTTTACGCCGCAGTTTCTTCCGGGCGTTCAGTAGTACTCCACAGGACTACCGTAAGCATTTCAAGGCAACATTTTAGCTATTTATTCCCTGCCATCTCTTTCTTCAATCGTCGCCACAACGTAGTACGGCTAATCCCCAGATATTCCGCGGTTGCATGGTGATTGCCAGAAAATCGTTTCAAGGTTTCATGAGCTGAAAGTGGTGCAACAAGTGAAGATTGTTGAGTTAAAGAGAGGAAAGACTTCATACTTTGTTCTGCCAGCTTGAGTGTAGATTGGCGCTCCGGTGAAAGCGCCAATATCAATTCTGGTGTTAAGGTATGCTCAGGATGGGCACTAAGGTATAACGTGAGTCGCTCCATAAGATTACGTAGTTCCCGGACATTACCGGGCCAATGATAGGCTTGCAATGCCTCCTGACAAGCAGCAAGCTCTTGCACTCTTGATTGTGATACCGGCAAATTTAATGCAGCAAATGCTCGTCGCAGATATTCCAGCGCCAATATACCAATATCATGACCTCTTTCCCTGAGGGCCGGAATGTTGATGCGCAATACACTTAGGCGATAGAACAGGTCTGTTCGAAAACGCCCTTCTTGAACCCAAGTATCCAAATCGCAATGTGTGGCGCAGATGATCCGAACATCAACGGCAATAGGGTGGTGTCCTCCTACTCTGACAACGGATTTTTCTTCCAGTACCCGCAATAGCCGTGTTTGAAGAGGCAGTGGCATTTCACCAATTTCATCCAAAAATAGCGTGCCTCGATGCGCAACCTCAAAAAGACCTGCACGACCTCCCCGCCGAGATCCGGTGAAAGCGCCTTCCTCATAACCAAACAATTCAGCTTCCAGTAAGGATTTAGCAATGGCGCCACAGTTAACGGCGACAAACGGCCGTTGATGTTTACCTGTAATCTGACCATACCGCAGGGCATATTCATGGTGAATGGCTTGTGCCACCAGCTCCTTCCCTGTACCACTTTCCCCCTGTATTAGCACTGTGGCAGGCGAGCGGGCGTATAGCATAATAGTGTTGCGCACATGTTCCATTACCGCTGAATCTCCCCGGATATCATTGAGAGTATGGCGGGTACGTAAACTATTCTCGGTTGGATAGGCAGAAATTGAAGCTTGGCTGAGCTTGGTCATTCTGGCAATATCCAGTGCATCATGGAATGCCTGGCGAATAGAATCAGCAGAGTAGACAAAAACACCCACCAATTCAGCTTCATAGGCGAGGTCGGTAATTAGCCCGGCACCGACAATCACTTTAATGCCAATGGCTTTTAGTGCATTGACTTGGGCTCGTGCATCTTCTTCCGTTACGTAACTGCGTTGTTCAATACGCAAGTTGAACCGTTGCTGAAATTCTTCTAGCGCAGGTAATGTATTCTGATAGGTGATAACACCAATACGGGAGCTGATTTGTCGTGCACGGGCTAGTGCCTGCATAAAATCGAAACCACTGGCCTTAGCAATGATGACTGGTACTGGCAAACGGCTTTTAAGATAGGCGCCATTAGAGCCGGCACAGAGCACGGCATCACAACATTCAGTTGTTAACCGTTGACGAATATGTTGAACCGCATTTTCAAACCCAAGTTGGATAGGCGTGATATTGGCCTGATGATCGAATTCTGGTGTGATATCACGGAAGAGATCAAAAAGACGGGAAACAGATACTGTCCAAATGACCGGTTTATCACGGTTATCACGTTCTGTTGATGGTGTTTCTGCCATGCTATTCCTCTATCTGTACTCTGTTTTCATTTTTCTTAGCTGAATTTTATTCGCTTTTCCCACCACAATAATTCAATGTTTCGTAATTGTTTCGTTTATGTTTCATGAAACGTAATTGATTCATTATGAAACAGGTGGGTTTTTCTATCAATAGTGCTTTCCGACAAGCTAATAAATATTTTTAGTGCTATTTTTCAATTAAAAAACAATATAATAATTTTTTATTGTGTTTGTTTTTTAAAACCATCAGCCATTTCTAATTTTATTGGTACGAATATTGCTAGATAACAAATGTGTTTCATTATAATAACAATGAGGTCATGTATGACGTTTTCCTCGACCGGTTTGGCATTTCGTCAGGCGATAGAGGCTGAATCTCCACTACAGGTTATTGGCGCCATTAATGCGAATCATGCGTTACTGGCAAAACGGGCTGGCTATAAAGCTATCTATCTTTCTGGTGGCGGTGTATCGGCGGGTTCGTTGGGTATGCCTGATCTGGGAATTTCAACTCTGGATGATGTGTTAATAGATATCCGTCGTATTACAGACGTATGCGATTTGCCATTGTTGGTGGATGCTGATATCGGTTTTGGCTCTTCTGCCTTTAATGTGGCTCGCACAGTGCGTTCCATGATTAAAGCGGGGGCGGCGGGGCTGCATATTGAAGATCAGGTCGGTGCGAAGCGTTGCGGTCATCGTCCGAATAAAGAGATTGTATCCAAAGAGGAAATGGTTGATCGCATCAAGGCCGCTGTCGATGCCCGTACTGATAAAAATTTCGTCATTATGGCTCGCACTGATGCTTTGGCTGTTGAAGGATTAGCAGCGGCGCTTGATCGGGCAAAAGCCTATATTGAAGCCGGAGCAGACATGCTGTTTCCAGAGGCGATCACTGAATTACATATGTATCAAACATTTGCGTCAACAACCGGGGTTCCAATATTAGCCAATATCACTGAATTTGGTGCGACTCCACTTTTCACGACTGAAGAGTTGAAAAGTGTGGATGTCTCTATTGCGCTTTATCCACTTTCTGCTTTCCGTGCAATGAATAAGGCAGCCGAGCAGGTTTACACAACACTCCGTCGTGAAGGGACACAGAAGAGTGTGATCAGCATGATGCAGACTCGCAACGAGTTATATGAAAGCATCAACTACTACGATTTTGAACAAAAATTAGATCTGCTTTTCTCCAAGAAAAAATCTCAATGACGGACAGCTCCACCTGATATTCGTCGTTTTATATGGCATAAAAACAGTAGAGGTGATACCCATGAGCGAACAGAACACGATGACTGAGTTAACCACTTTCAAGCCTAAAAAATCGGTAGCCCTTTCTGGCATCAGTGCGGGTAACACGGCACTTTGTACAGTTGGGAAAACCGGTAATGATCTGCACTACCGTGGTTACGATATTCTTGATCTTGCAACCCAGTGTGAATTTGAAGAAGTTGCGTACCTACTGATCCATGAAAAATTGCCTTCCCGTGCTGAACTAGCTGCCTATAAAACGAAATTAACCGCACTGCGAGGTCTGCCGGGTAGCGTAAAGGCTGCACTGGAAACATTACCCGCAGCCGCCCATCCGATGGATGTTATGCGTACCGGCGTCTCCGTTCTGGGTTGTACATTGCCTGAGAAAGATGATCACAACCTCGCGGGGGCGCGTGATATTGCTGACAGATTACTGGCCTCTCTTAGCTCCATGTTGCTCTATTGGTATCACTATAGCCACAATGGACGCCGCATTGAGGTAGAAACTGATGATGAGTCGATAGGCGGACATTTTCTGCACCTCCTGCATGGTAAAAAGCCCTGTGAATCGTGGGAAAAAGCTATGCATACCTCCCTAATCCTGTATGCCGAACATGAATTTAATGCTTCGACATTTACCAGTCGTGTTATTGCAGGAACTGGCACAGATATCTACTCCGCCATCGTTGGAGCGATTGGTGCGTTGAGAGGACCAAAACATGGTGGAGCAAACGAAGTCTCTTTTGAAATTCAACAGCGCTATGAGAATCCTGATGAGGCTGAGAGTGATATTCTGGCGCGTTTGGCGAGAAAAGAGGTCATTATCGGCTTTGGTCATCCGGTTTACACTATTTCCGATCCCCGTAACAAAGTAATTAAAGATGTGGCTCTACAACTTTCTAAAGAGGCAGGAACCACCAAAATGTTTGATATCGCGGATCGATTAGAAGCGGTGATGTGGGCCACCAAAAACATGTTCCCGAATCTTGATTGGTTCTCAGCGGTTTCCTATCACATGATGGGAGTGCCAACGGCGATGTTTACACCACTGTTTGTGATTGCCCGTACAGCGGGATGGGCTGCTCATATCATTGAACAGCGTATTGATAACAAAATTATTCGTCCTTCAGCCAACTATACCGGGCCAGAAAATCGAGTATTTACGCCAATAGGTAAACGTGGGTAACGCTATTTTTGATGCAGAGATTCCTGCATGGGTGTTTTTTTAACAAGGAATTATTATGTCTACCT
This sequence comes from Photorhabdus sp. RM71S, assembly GCF_042879355.1. Lineage (NCBI taxonomy): Bacteria > Pseudomonadati > Pseudomonadota > Gammaproteobacteria > Enterobacterales > Morganellaceae > Photorhabdus > Photorhabdus sp. RM71S. The sequence goes on from NZ_JBHFKV010000008.1 coordinate 26,379, forward strand.
CTGTTGCAAGCAATCATCCTGAATATGATCAGGTCATTGTGGATATTGTGGATTATGTTATGGAATACGCCATCACATCATCCGTTGCCTATGAAACGGCTTATTACTGCTTTCTGGATACGCTGGGTTGTGGGTTAGAGGCACTGGAATACCCGGCCTGTAAGAAATTACTAGGGCCGATTGTGCCGGGGACAGTGGTGCCCAATGGCGTGCGGGTACCGGGAACCCAGTTTCAACTCGATCCCGTACAGGCGGCATTTAACATTGGTACGATGATCCGGTGGTTAGATTTCAATGACACATGGCTTGCTGCTGAATGGGGGCATCCATCCGATAACCTCGGTGGCATCTTGGCAGTGGCTGACTGGCTATCAAGAAATGCCGTTGCTGGTGGGAAAAAGCCGCTCACGATCAAAGATGTTTTGACGGGTATGGTTAAAGCACATGAAATACAGGGATGTCTTGCACTGGAGAATGCATTCAATAAAGTCGGTTTAGATCACGTCGTGCTGGTAAAAGTGGCTTCGACCGCTGTTGTTGCTGAAATGTTGGGGTTGAATCGAGAAGAGATCCTGAGTGCGGTATCATTGGCTTGGGTTGATGGTCAATCGCTGCGAACTTACCGCCATGCTCCCAATACCGGCTCACGTAAATCTTGGGCTGCCGGTGATGCAACATCCCGCGCGGTTCGCTTGGCCCTGATGGCGCAAAAGGGTGAAATGGGATATCCCTCGGTATTAACCGCAAAAACGTGGGGATTCTATGATGTCTTGTTCAATGGTCAGCCTTTCAAATTCCAGCGTGCCTATGGCTCTTATGTGATGGAAAACGTGCTGTTCAAAATCGCTTTCCCGGCAGAATTTCATGCGCAAACTGCGGTGGAAGCGGCAATGAGCCTGCATCAACAACTGAAAGACGCCGGTAAGACTATCAATGACATTACAAAAATCACTATTCGTACCCATGAAGCTTGTATACGGATTATCGATAAGCAAGGCCCGTTAAACAATCCCGCGGACAGAGACCACTGTATTCAGTACATGATTGCGATTCCTTTGATCTTTGGTCGTCTTACTGCGGCGGATTATGAAGATAGCGTTGCGGCAGATCCTCGCATTGATGCACTGCGGGAAAAAGTAGTGTGTGTTGAAGATCTTGATTTTACCCATGATTATCATGATCCGGAAAAACGCTCTATTGCTAACGCATTAACTGTTACGTTTACAGATGGCAGCCAGCTCGATGAAGTTAAAGTTGAATTCCCCATCGGCCATGCTCGTCGCCGTAAGGAAGGCATTCCATTATTGCTGAAAAAATTTAGAACCAACCTGGCACGTCAGTTCCCTGAAACGCAACAGAGGAGAATCCTGTCTGTTTCCCTTGACCGTTCGTTGCTAGAAAACATGCCGGTAAACGAATACCTCGACTTATACGTTATCTGAATTTCCAATACTATCGGCGGCCGCTCTCCCAAAGTGCCGCTCTATCATCTACGGCAGCACATAGGAGAGATTATGTCATTCAACGCTTTTTATCAGCAGTCCATTGATGATCCCAACGCTTTCTGGGCTGAGCAGGCGCAACGTATTTTCTGGCAACATCCTTTTGAGCAAGTGTTGGACTATAGCAATCCTCCTTTTGCTGGTTGGTTTTGCGGGGGAAAAACCAACCTATGCTACAACGCGTTGGATCGCTGGCTGGAAAGCCAGCCTGATGCTAAGGCGCTCATCACCATCTCAACAGAAACTCATAGTGAGAAAGTATTTACTTTCAGGGAATTACATCAGGAAGTGAATCGAGCGGCTGCCATGATGCTCTCTCTGGGCGTTAAAAAAGGCGACAGAGTTTTGGTTTATATGCCGATGATTGCTGAAGCGTTGTTTGTTTTGCTCGCTTGTGCCCGTATTGGTGCCGTTCACTCTGTTGTCTTTGGTGGTTTTGCTTCTCAGAGCCTTGCCACACGGTTGGATAATGCTGAACCGGTGTTGGTGGTATCTGCTGATGGGGGATCGCGTGGTGGCAAAGTCATTCCTTACAAGCCATTGTTGGATGAAGCTATCGAACTGGCGAACCACAAACCCCGTCATGTGTTGATGGTTAACCGCGGGCTGGCGGAAATGGTTTGGATGCCGGGCAGAGATGTTGATTTCGCTACATTGCGGCAAGAACACTTTGATGCTGATGTGCCAGTGACCTGGCTTGAATCAAATGAAACCTCCTGTGTGCTCTATACTTCCGGTACAACGGGCACCCCAAAGGGCGTGCAGCGTGATGTTGGCGGTTATGCCGTTGCCTTGGCAACATCTATGGATATCATTTTTGGTGGTAAAGCGGGAGAGGTATTTTTTAGCACCTCAGATATTGGTTGGATCGTCGGGCATTCTTATATTGTTTATGCTCCTTTAATTGCAGGAATGGCGACGATTATGTATGAGGGGCTGCCGATACGGCCAGATGCGGGCATTTGGTGGAAAATAGTGGAGAAATATCAAGTAACACGGATGTTTTCTGCACCTACAGCTATACGTGTACTGAAAAAATATCCAATTGAATGTATTGGTAAATACGATATTTCATCACTTAAGACATTGTATTTGGCGGGAGAACCGCTAGATGAGCATACTGCCCGCTGGATTTCTGAGGCTATCAACGTCCCTGTTATTGATAATTACTGGCAGACTGAAACAGGTTGGCCGATTATGGCTATCGCTCGTGCCTTGGATGACAGGCCGAGTCGATTTGGCAGTCCAGGCTTTCCGATGTATGGCTTTCATGTCAAGCTCATTAATGAACTGACTGGCAAAGCGTGTGGTGATAACGAAAAAGGTATGCTCGTTATTGAAGGACCTTTACCTCCGGGTTGTATTCAAACTATCTATGGTGATGATACACGTTTTATCAATACCTATTGGCGATACTTTGAGCATGCTGTTTATTCCACATTCGATTGGGGTATCCGTGATAGCGACGGCTATTATTTTATTTTGGGGCGTTCGGATGATGTGATTAATGTTGCTGGGCACCGTCTGGGAACGCGGGAGATAGAAGAGTGTATTGCCAGCCATGAAGATGTTGCCGAAGTAGCTGTGATTGGCATTAAGGATGCTATCAAAGGGCAAGTCGCGGTAGCCTTTGCTGTTCTCAAAGATGGAAAGGAGATCCAGAATGCCGAGCATTTTGCTATTTTGGAAAAGGTTTTGATGGATTTGGTAAATAAACAAATTGGTAGCGTAGGCCGCCCGGCACGAGTCTATTTTGTCTCTCAGCTTCCCAAAACACGTTCAGGAAAAATGTTGCGTCGAACCATGCAGGCAATCTGTGAAGGGCGTGAACCCGGTGATCTTGCCCTAATTGAAAATCCTACTGCACTGGATGTCATTCGAGAAGCTGTTTCAGTAAATAGCTTGTCATGATATTGCGGCACTTTTATTTTTCCTTGTTGATTTTCTAAAGAGGAAAGTGGCATTTGAATATCTGATGATTTCGTTTGTTGAGCACAACTATAACTCTTGTAATTAACTCCGAGGGTTTCTTTCTAATATATTCGTTTTTTTTTGATTAGTGTTTGGCTTTTATTAGTGTTTTGTTTGTGTTAATGTTCAGCCTATGTTAATGTTCCCTTTGTACTTTAAATATAAAAAATTATTTCAAGATGTGTTTTACTTTTGCCTTCGCATAAGTTGGCTGGCTATTATTTTCCAACATATATCGAAGTAGAGAATTAAGTAGCACGAAGCTAATTGGCTATAATTTGAATGGGGTTATAACCGCGGTAGATTTAAAAATGGCATTATGGAATAAAAAAGATATTAGAAATATGCGGAGTTCTATGTTTGCAAAACCATTATGTGAATACAAGTCTATCCATACCTATTATAAAAGGCAACAATTATAGATAGCAATTACAGGAAATAATTACAGGCAACAATTACAGATAGCAGAGATGGCTATTTTTTAGAAAAATAGATTAGGGAATAAAATAGTGATATGATGAAATGCGCTTCAAACCTGTATTTATCGGTAGAGGATTTAGGGCTGTATGTATGGTCGAAAAATAGGAAAATATCCGATTACTTTGATAGGTTTTAAGCTAAAGATTATAATGAGAAAGTTACAACAGAAATAACTTTTTTAGTTATTATTTTATGATTGTCTCAATATAAACAGATTACTCCGACTTAAATCAATTTGGCTTTTATCTGAATTACTGTGGAGTTATTATGGAAATAGAAGAAATATTTAATAATTATGAGTCTAAAGCTCGTTCATATTGCCGTAGATTTCCCGTAGTATTTAGAAGTGGTATAGGTTCTACCTTAATTGATATAGATGGTAACAGTTACATTGATTTTTTATGTGGCGCTGGCGCACTGAACTATGGACATAATAATACAATCATAAAACAACAAATTTTTAAGTATATTCAAGATGATGGTATTATTATGGGGCTTGATTTGTACTCGGAAGCAAAAATGGAGTTTATATCGACATTTGTTGATAAAATTTTGCAACCAAGACAGCTTGAATATCGTTTACAATTTACCAGCCCTACGGGTACGAGCGTCATTGAATCTGCGGTAAAATTAGCAAGAAAGTATACAAAAAGAGAAAATATTGTTTGTTTTACCAACGCCTTTCACGGTATGACAGGGGTGTCGCTCAGTTTAACAGGTAGTCAACATCATCGCCAACCTGGGTTATATTCTCAGATTACGCGCTTACCATTTGATGGTTATATCGATGGAGAATTTAATTATATAGGATATTTTAGAAAGCTACTTACCGATTCTAGTTCAGGGGTTGATCTTCCCGCAGCGGTAATTCTTGAGACTGTACAAGGAGAAGGCGGATTAAATGTTGCTTCTGTTGAATGGTTGAGAGCGTTGAGAGAATTGACCGAAGAGTTCAACATTCTACTAATCGTTGATGACATTCAATCTGGCTGTGGTCGTACCGGAACATTCTTTAGTTTTGAGCGCGCAAATATTAAACCTGATCTCGTTTGTCTTTCTAAATCTATTGGCGGTATTGGGCTGCCTATGTCTTTACTGCTTATTTCTCCCGATATCGATGTGTGGAAACCGGCAGAAGACAACGGCACATTTCGAGGTAATAACTTAGCATTTGTTGCTTCAAAAGCGATGTTAAATGAATATTGGGGCGACAGTTCTTTTCAGAAAATAATTCAGTATAAGGCTGAATTAATTCGAACGCACTTGAACGCTTTAGCTAAAGAGTATCATGAACTTGTACTGCGAGTTAAAGGGATTGGATTCATGCAAGGTATAGAAATGATTGATTCCTCATTAACACAGTATTTGGTGAAGCATTGTTTTGAAAATGGTTTGATTGTGGAGTTGTGCGGCCCCAATGATGAAGTGTTGAAATTGATGCCTGCTTTGACTATTGATGAAGAGACACTTGTAAAAGGATTGAAGATTATAGAACAGGCTCTCGCCAGTTTAAAAGCGAGGAACAGTGATAACGTCGAAAGTAAAGTTCAAAGGTTACCGGTTAGCAGCAATTATTAGCTAGGAGTGTAGAATTATGAGCCGTGTAGTAGAACTTACTAAGTTTAATCAGCTTGAATTTCATCAGACACTTGCTCGGGGATACGTAATTGTTTACCGAGGATTATTGCAAGACTGGCTTGCGATAAGACAATGGGATGCTAAATACTTTCAAGATAAATGTCCTCAAATTGACGTTGTGATCAAATTTTTTGATGCAAATGGCGTGCGTTCTGAGCAAACCAAAATGTATCGTTATTTAGAAATTCTGAATGCATATAAAAAAGGGGAGATGGGTAACGATATTCCCTATTGTCATGACATTCCTATCTTTTTACAAGCTCAGCAGTTACTTGATGATGTTGGTGATTTTCCTCTAACTATTTTGCCAGAGCTTTATCGCAATGAATGGTGGAAATTTGTTCAATTTTTTATGTCTCCAGCTGGCGCTATAACGCCACTGCATTTTGATACATTAAGAACGAACAATCTATTTTTTCAGATAAAGGGAAGTAAAAGATTCTCTTTTATTCCTTGGGAAAAAAGAGATGCCTGTTCTCGTCGAGGGTGGCGCTGGTTTGAGTATAATCCTGAAATTCAGCATGTGGGTGAGATAAACAAATCCACGATTGAGGTGCATCAAGGCGATATATTAATCATGCCAGCGGGTATGCTTCATCATGTAAGAACGTTGACTGATAGCATTTCTTTTAATATCGATTTTCATACTCGATCTTCGGCCCTTGTCAGTTTTAAGAGCATTAAAGAAAAAATGCCGAGTGAAAATTTGTATTACAATTGGCTAAGTTTATGTGGACTTTTGGGATTAATGAAGCGCGAAAATTTTTTCGAGAAGTACCGTCCGTATCTTAATTATATTTCTTAGAAAGCGAGTAGGTTAATTATGAAAGTATCTTTGATTGATGTCGATAAAGACAACTATGAGGATGTAATGTCTCTTGAAGTTGAACCTGGACAGGAAGTTTTCGTCGCACCAAATTCAGAGTCAATTGTCGAATCACATTTTAATGAATATTGCAGAGCAAGAGTGATCTGCTACGACGAGGAGGTGGTGGGTTTTGCAATGTATGAACGCTGCGTTAATGAAGGCAAACCCAACGAATATAATCTGTATCGAATGATGATTGATAAGTCTTACCAAAACCAAGGTATTGGCGGAGCGGCGATGCAGTTATTACTGGATGAAATGAAACAGCAGCCTGATTGTCACAGGATTACTGTCTGTTATGACGAAACTAGCGAACGCCATAAATCATTTTATCAACGTTTTGGTTTTGTGGAAGTGGGCTATTATGATGAATATGAGGAAATGCTGGCTGAAATTATTGTTAGGAGATGACTTTAATGAGCTTGTAAATAATAAAAACTAAAAATAACATCTTTCAAAGGGATTATAGTATGTTTCTAGATAAAGTTGAACAGCTTGTTATTCCACTAAATCAACAGCAAAAGGAAATTTATCTTGATCATATAAATAGAGAGGATACCTCAGCGTTCAATATAGGCGGTTATGTTGAGATTAAACAATCTATTAATATAAAGAATCTCGAATGCGCCATAAAACACACTATCCAAGAACACGCTGTACTTCGATGCTCAATAGTTGATAAGTACTCAATGCCGCATCATGTTGATTCGGATACGCTAAAAGGTACAGTTGAGTTTGCTCATATTGTTCAAGACCATCACTTTGAGTTGTCTCATTTAGATCTTTCGGGTGAAGAAGAGGCGGAATATAAAGCTTTGGCTATTGTTGAACGGATATTCTCTGAGCCATTTAGATTAGCACAGGATGTGCTTTATCGAGTCGGCTTAATTCAGTTGGCTGCAAATCGTTTCTGGCTATACTTTATTTCTCACCACATCATCATTGATGGTGTCGGTTATGCTAACTGGTTTCGAAGTATTTTCGACGCCTACCAGCAATTGGAACTGGGAAATACGCCTAAAGAAAACACGGGAGTACGGTTTCTCGATCTTGCGGCACAACCGTTACCTGAGAATTATAGTCAGCAACTCGCCAAAGCAGCTAAATACTGGAAAGAGTTGCTCCACCACTTGCCGGATGTGCCTTTCCAATGTAGGAAAGAAGGCTTTGGAACTGCTGATTCAAGAAAAAACAGCAGGCTTGTACACTTTATCAAACCTGATAGATATCAGTCATTTTTAACGAAGGCGAGTCAGTGCAATTTACCCATATCGCCACTTTTTATTACAGCTATTGCTTCTCTGGTAAACCGTATCAACCAAAGTGATGGGGTCCTTATCGGGACGCCTTTACATAATCGTACTACATCAGCTCAACGCAATATGGTTGGTTCGTTTATATCGATGCTACCGGTAATGTGCATGCAAAATGAGCAGATGTCGGTGGCTGAATCAGTGGTAATGACAGCACGTACTATAAAAAGTGGCTATCGTTATCGCTCTTATCCTTCGAGTGCCTTATATAAGGATTTGTCTTTACGTGCTCAAGGTCGTGAACGTCTTTTTGATATTGTTTTTAACTATCAACAGATTGATTTTGATTTTAGTGCTAGTGGCTTGGATACGGAGACTCATTACCTTAGCCATGGACGTGAAGATATTCCTCTCACCGTTATATTATGTGATTACGGTGACAAGCAAAGCACTCAGCTTCAACTAGATTATCGTCATGATTATTTCTCGTCACATCAGGCTGAACATTTGTTGCAAAGCATTATGACTTTGGTTGAACAAATGGTTGCACAGCCTGAAGCGTTATTAACTTCACTTGATCTGGTGAGTAAAGACGTTGAACAGGCGTTATGGCATCTTAGTCAATCGGCTGTGCCAGGAGAAAAACCTGTCTGTCCGACCATCACATTAGTGCATGAGCAAATTGAGCAATATGCAAAACGGCATCCTGATGCCATTGCTATCGTGGATGGCGAACGACAAATGTCTTACGCCGCATTGAACGATAAAGCCAATCAGTTAGCTAACTATTTAATTGAGCAGGGGGTTCGGCCTGATAGCCGTGTTGCTATTTGCTTGCCGCGTTCGAGCGAGATGGTCGTGGCGATGTTGGCGACGCTGAAAGCCGGAGCTGCTTATGTCCCTATGGACCCTGATTATCCCGATGGTCGTTTGCAGTTTATGCTGACCGATGCTGAACCTGTTGTTTGCATAACAGTGTCTTCCATTGCGTATCGATTCGCAGCATGCGAGATCACAACACTATTGCTGGATGATGCTCAGCTTAACGAACATTTGGCTTTGCGTTCTGTGGCAGACATATCTGCAAGCAATATTGGTTTACAGTTGGAACATCTGGCTTATGTGATTTATACCTCCGGCACAACGGGGCAGCCCAAAGGGGTGATGGTTGAACATAAACAGTTGAGTCATTTTGTTGCACACATTACAGAGTTTTATAGACTGACTGAACATGATAAGTTTTTGCAGTTTTCTTCGGTCAGCTTCGATATTTCCGTGGAAGAATGTTTCGGCTCCTTATGTAACGGCGGCACTCTGGTGTTACGAGCTGATGATATTCATTACGATTTTGATGCATTTTGGGCATTTTGCCGACACCATGAAATTTCGGTGACCAGTTTACCTACCGCTTTTTGGCATCAACTGGTGAATTACAGTCGTCAACCTATTGATTCTTCACTACGTTTAGTGATCTTAGGCGGCGAAATGGTTAAATCCGTTAGTGCTCGCGAATGGTTCGAGCGTGGTCCCGCTATCGAACTTATCAACACATACGGCCCGACCGAAACAACCGTAACCGCGTCTGCTTACTGCATGACATCCTTGGCTGATGTCACGGCGATGATCCCCATTGGTAAAGCTAATTATGGCACCCAGCTTTATATATTAGATACGAACTTAAAAAGTGTCCCCTTAGGGTTTCAGGGGGAATTATATATTGGTGGAACAGGTGTAACACGTGGCTATCTTAACCGTGAACAAGATAGAGTGAAGTATTTTGTGGTTAATCCTTTTGGTTCGGGGCGACTTTACCGCACGGGAGATATCGTACGTCAGTTACCCGATGGTAATTTAGAATTTATTGGGCGCAATGATAACCAAGTAAAAATAAACGGTTTTCGTATTGAGCCGGAAGAAATCAGCAATCAATTAATGGATTATCCCGGCATTCATGAAGCGGTTGTCTATCCTCGACAGCTTGGCTCTGATGATCGACTGCAATTAATTGCTTACGTTGTTGCTGAAGGAACCATCAATATTAATGCCATTCGTCTGGCGATGAAGAACAAATTGGCTGATTACATGTTGCCTGTTGCCGTTGTGCAGTTAGAAAAATTACCCCTGACACAAAACGGCAAATTAGACTTTAAGCAATTGCCGCTACCACAAAAACAAGATTATAGTCAGCAGGAATTTGTTGCCCCTGAAGGCGAAGCTGAGCGGGTATTAGCACAACTGTGGCAGTCGTTATTAGTTTTAAATAAAGTCAGTCGCCATGACAACTTTTTTGCCTTGGGCGGTCACTCTTTATTAATTATGTCAATGCGAGCAGAGTTGGCTCAACGTGGTTATGAACTGCCTATGCGCGCGATTTACCGAACTAACACGTTGGCGGAACTGGCATTACATTTATCTTGTGTCCGTAAGGATGAGGAAACGTTAACCCACCAAGAGGTGGCGGTTAACAAGCTTGCAGAGCATGTTGAACATATCACGTCTGATATGTTGGATATGGTGATTTTGAATGAAAAAGAGATCGCGGTTATTTGCCAACAAGTTGAGGGCGGCGCCAGTAACATACAAGATATTTACCCATTATCACCGTTGCAGGAAGGTATTTTCTTTCACCATCGAATGAATGAACAGCATGATACTTATATCATTCCCATTCTGATAAAGTTTACTCATGAGCAAAAGCTGACAGCATTTCTACATACGCTTGATAAGATAGTGGCACGTCATGATATTTTCCGCACCTCTATTCATTGGCATGATTTAACCACGCCAGTTCAGGTTGTTCATCGAACCGCTGCTGTTCCTTTACAATGGCAAGCTGTTGCTCCAGGTTTCTCAGCATTGGAAACGTTGGCGGAATTATCTGCTATTGAACACCACCATATGAAGCTGGATCGTGCGCCTATGATGCAAGCGATTGCGGCCAAAGATACGAAGACCGATGCGTGTTTTCTACTATTAAAGCAACATCATTTATTAAGTGATCATATTTCTGTCTTATTGCAAATTGCAGAAATGCACGCTTTGCTTGAAGATCCAAATGTATTATTGCCTACCCCGGTTCAATATCGTGAGTTTGTTGCTTATTCGTTAAGCGCTAATCAATCCAATAGCGGTGTTGATTACTTTAAAGCTAAACTGTCTGATGTTGCTGAAACCACCGCGCCTTTCGGGTTATTAGATGTTTATAACGACGGATTGAAAATAGAGACTGCCAGAGAATGGGTCGGTCCGCGTTTAGCGCAACAGATTATTGGCCTGTCTATTCAACACTGCATCAGCGCTGCGAATATTTTTTATTTGGCTTGGGCGTTGGTGGTTGCCAAATGCAGCGGTAAATCCGATATTGTTTTTGGCTCCATGATGTCAGGACGACAGCAAGCTATTCATGGTAGTGATCGTATTCTGGGCATGTTGATCAATTTGTTGCCTATACGCATCAATTTGGCGGATTTGTCGGTAAGCGAAGCATTAAGGCAGATTCATGATGAGCTAATTGAATTAGCCGACTATGAGCATTTTCCGCTTTCCGAGGCATTACGTTACAGTGCTTTGCCTGGCGGTACGCCCTTGTTTACCAGTTTGTTGAATTTCAGTCATAAAAGTGAATTAGCTGTTGCCAACCAAAGCCATCATTTTGAAATGATAGGCACTAAAGAGTACACCAACTATCCGTTAGAAATGGGCGTTGAGCAACTCGATAATGATTTCATAATGCAAGTTCATGTTGAATCACAAGTCGGGGCGGATAATGTTCTGACTTATATGAGAACAGCATTGGAGGCTATTATTCATGCGTTTGGTCAAGCTCCGCAAACACCATTACTGACATTATCTATAACGCCTATCAGCGAACAACAGCGGATTATTAACGAATTCAATAGCCCTGTAGTTGCTTATGATAAAACAGTGGCGATTCATCAACGCTTTGAACATCAGGTAGCAAAAACACCTGCGGCCATTGCTGCTGTATGTGATACACATCGCATCACTTATGCTGAACTTAATCAGCGCACTAATCAACTGGCTCACTACTTGATAGAACAAGGAGTGGTACGCAATCATATTGTTGCTATCTATGCCGAACGTTCCATTGAGTTTGTCATTGCCATACTTGGCATTATGAAAGCTGGCGCTGCTTACGTTCCTTTGGACCCGACTAATCCACCTGAGCGTTTGTCGTATATGTTGGCTGACTCTGGGGTTAATGTGGTTTTAACTCAAAGCCATTTAAATGGGTTAACTTTCAATAATCAGAAACGTTTTCGGTTGGATGTGGACTGGCCTTCATTGGGTCATTACCCAAATACTAACCCGGAGGTTGAGTGTTATCCTGATGATCTGGCTTATATGATTTATACTTCCGGTTCTACTGGTAAACCTAAAGGTGCGTTGGTGCACCATGCCGGGGCTTTGAATCATATTGATGCCGAATTTGATGTTCTTGGTTTTATGGGGCGTCATAACCAACTATTATCACGTAACTTTCTACAAAGTGCAGCTTCTTCTTCCGATGTATCTGTGTGGCAATTTCTGGCGCCTTTATTAAGTGGGGGCAAAACAATCATCCTGCCTGATGCGATGGATTTGCCTGAATATGTTCGTGTGTTGCAAGACGAACAAATTCACCTGATTCAAACCGCGCCGTCCGTGTTGAAAATATTATTAGAACACTTGCTTAGTCAGGGTGAGGCAGCAACGCCATTGCCGGATCTGAAATGGTTAATGATTATTGCTGAACCTTGTCCTGTGCCTTTGGTTAATCGCTGGTTGCAATATTACCCTGAGATTCCGGTGATGAATGGTTACGGGCCTAGCGAAGCATCGGACGATATTACCTATTTTATTATTGACCAACCACTAGAAGAGCGGGTTAAAAATATTCCTATAGGCAAGCCGTTGCCAAACCTGACCATGTATGTTCTGGATCAACATATGCAAATTCTGCCGACTAATGTTATTGGCGAATTATGTGTGTCCGGTGTTGGTGTGGGCAAAGGTTATTGGAATAAACCTGAAAAAACGGCAGAAAGTTTTAAAGATAATCCCTTCCACACCATGAACGGGCATGGGGCCCGGCTTTATCGCACCGGCGATTTAGGTTATTGGGACGCTAAAGGCAATCTGGAACTCGTTGGGCGGATTGATAATCAGGTAAAAGTTCGTGGTTTTCGTGTTGAACTGGGGGAAATTGAGTCGGCTTTGGTGAAGTTACCCCAAGTGGCGGAAGCAGTGGTACTCGTTCATAAAGACAGAGCGGGTGAGAATTGCTTGGTCGCTTATCTAGTATTAACTGCAAATGTTGCTCAGATCGAGCAGATTATTAACAACATTAAGCAGGGATTAAGTCATCACTTACCGGATTATATGATCCCCGGCTACTACGAAATTCTGGATAAGATGCCATTGAATGCGGCGGATAAAATTAATCGTCATGCATTGCCGAAGCCTTGTTTAGTCAATCATCACGTTGAGTGGGTTGAACCTGCCAACAAGATCGAGCGAGCATTAGCCGGTATTTGGCAATCAGTACTCAATGTTAACCGGGTTGGTCGAAACGACAACTTTTTCTACCTCGGCGGCCACTCTTTATTGGTTATTCGGGTCATTTCAAAAATACGTGCAGAACTTGGACGGGAAATTGCCGTTAAAGCTATTTTTGATCATCCAACGCTTGCCGAGCTTGCGGTTATGCTTGAACAGCGGGCGGTGACGACAGTGGATTCGATTTCCAAACAGCCACGAACCGGTGAGTTACTGCCTCTGTCATTTGCGCAAGAACGCTTGTGGATTCTTAGCCAAATTGATCAAAGTAGTGCGGAATACAATATGCCGATTGCATTTGCTGTTGAGGGCGAATTTGATGTTGGCGTAGCTGAACTCGCACTTAATCAAATCATCGAGCGTCATGAAATATTACGTACGGTCTACATTAAGAAAGATGGCAAACCGTTCCAGAAAATTTTATTTGGGAGAAACCTGACGCTTAATTATATTGATTTAACCTGTATGCCTAAGGAGCAACAAAGTCAGCATGTAGCTGAATTAATGGAAAAAGACGCTAAACAAATTTTTGATCTAAGCCGCGATTTAATGATTCGAGCTACCTTTATTCAACGTCAAGTCAATAATGGCGTATTGCTATTTAATGCTCATCATATTGCGTCTGACGGCTGGTCTGAAGATATTCTTACCCATGAGTTTATTGCTTATTATGATGCTTTACGCAATGGGAATAATGTCGAAATAAAGGAACTTGATATTCAATATGCTGATTTTGCAGTTTGGCAACGTGACAGGTTGCAAAGTGAGTATTTAGCGTCGCAGATCAGCTATTGGAAGCGGCAGTTGGATGAGATATCACCAGTACACGGTTTACCGCTGGATAGACCGAGGCCTAAGGTAAGACAACATCAAGGTGCCGTGGTGACAGGCTCATTGCCGGAGGAGACGACGCAGGCACTTGTCAGTTTGGCCAAACAACATCAACTGACTCCGTTCATGCTGTTCCATGCTGCATTGGCATTATTACTATCTCGTCACAGCAACAGCCATGACATTGTGATAGGTACGCCGGTGGCGAACCGTTTGCAGGCAGAGCTGGAAACGCTTATTGGCTTCTTTGTCAACACCTTGATATTACGAGTGGATACTAGGCACGCGATGCTTAGTGATTACCTTTCTCATGTCAAACAGGTACATCTGGATGCTCAGGCCAATCAAGACGTGCCGTTTGAACAACTGGTTGAACAGTTACAAGTAACAAGGAGTACAGCATATACGCCATTGTTCCAAATCATGTTGACGACCGATACAGATTATGGACTGACTAGTGACGTTGGCGAGGTGACCTTCAGCCTGCCGGGAATGAAGCTGAATTCAATAGCTCCGAACCATATCCAAACCAAGTTTGATCTCAATATTGACTTGAGTATTAGTGAGCATAGATTGCATTTGCACTGGGTCTATGACACCAGCTTGTTCAGTCATGAACATATTGAGCAGCTCAATGATCACCTGTCACGTTTACTGGTAGGGCTGGCCGAAGCGACGAAGGCCGATGACGATACACGGGTTTCGCTTGCCAGTTTGCCGATGCTGTCAAATGTGGAGATCGAGTACCTGCGGCATACTCTCAATGATACTTATGTAGAATATCCAAAGAACCAATGTATCCATGAGCTGTTTGAACAACAGGCCGAAGAAAACCCCGATAACATTGCGCTGGAGTGCGGTGATCGCCAATTGACTTACAGGCAGCTCAATGAAAAATCCAACCAGTTGGCGCACTATCTGTTGGAACACCACGCTATTGAACCGGATACGCTAGTAGGTTTATGCGTGGCGCGTTCACTGGAGATGGTAATTGGCATTTTGGCGATCCTCAAGGCGGGGGGAGCTTATGTGCCGCTGGACCCAAGATATCCTCAAGAACGTCTGGGTTACATGTTGGAAGATGCACAGCTTGAGGTAGTGCTTATCCAGTCGCACTTGGAGCAGGTACTGCCAGACTTCAACGGTTATCGGGTGATATTAGATAATCTTGGCAGTGCGAGTAGTCAAATCAGCACAGCATACCGCCACTATCCTACTACTAATCTGGATAAGCATTCATTGGCGTTGACTGCCGGTCATCTGGCCTATGTAATTTACACCTCAGGATCAACGGGTAAACCTAAAGGGGTGATGATTGAGCATAGTAATACCATTGCCATGCTCAGTTGGGCTCGTTCGCAATATACCAAGGAGGACATTGCTTGTGTTCTCATGTCAACGTCTCTGAACTTTGATTTATCAATATTTGAACTATTTTTACCTTTAGTTTCGGGTACACGGGCGTGTATTGTTGAGGACATTCTGGTTCTACATCAAGGCATTGACCGCAAGGTGACTCTGATAAATACAGTACCTTCGGCAATGAACTCTCTGGTTGAACAAAATGCGATACCGAGGGGGACTAGGGTTATTAATTTGGCCGGCGAGGCGTTATCTGCAAATTTGGTCAATGCAATATATAAGAAAAATCAAGGTGTAACAGTTTATAACTTATATGGGCCGTCAGAGGATACGACATATTCTACTTGGGCGAAATTGGATTCTCCCGTGCACACCACACCGGCTATTGGCAGGATTATTAGCAATAGTCAGGCTTATATTTTGGATAAAGAGCAGCAACTTGTGCCTTACGGCTCTATGGGGGAGCTTTATGTCGGCGGAGCGGGCTTAGCCCGTGGTTATCTCAATCGTCCTGAACTCACGAAGGAACGCTTCGTTGCCAACCCATTGCATGATCTGACCAATATCAATAGTAGTGAGCGTTTGTATAGAACCGGCGATTTGGTGCGCTACCTGTCAGACGGTAATTTGGAGTTCGTTGGTCGTATTGATGATCAGGTGAAAATCCGTGGTTTCAGAATAGAGTTGGGTGAGATTGAATATCAACTCAATCAGCAGGCCGGAGTGAACTCGTCTCTGGTGCTGGTCAAGACAACTTTGACAGGCGACAAACAACTGGTTGCCTATATCAAACAGGTATCGGATAAGCTGACGAATGAGAGGGAGCGTGCAGAGGAATGGCAGCAGGCTCAAGCTCAGTTTATTCAGGGTATCAAACCTGCATTAGCCAAATCCTTGCCAGACTACATGATACCGTCAGTCATGGTGGTGGTTGAAGAATGGCCGTTGACGCCTAATGGCAAGATTGACCGTAAGAGGCTGCCTGAACCCAATACAGAGCATGATAAAAGCGATAATTTTATTGAACCGGTTGGTGAAACGGAAATCTCTTTGGCGGCAATTTGGCAAAGGGTACTGAATGTCAAACAAATATCGCGTAACGATAACTTTTTTGAACTAGGTGGTCACTCATTATTGGCAATCAAATTAGTCACGGAAATCAATGCTGCATTTGTCATTGAACTTGGTGCTATGCAGGTTTTCCAGACACCTCTCTTGCATGAGCTTGCAGAATTAATCTGCAACCAGCAATTACAAGGACAAATCCAAAATGAGCTTGAAACGGCAGGTGAAGAGGGGTGGTTATGATGGACATGTTTAAATTAGTTAAAGACGCTTATGAGCAGGGTGTATTGCTATTCAGTAAAGAGGGTAAGTTAGGGTTTAAGCTAAAGGGGGCTGATTTCCCCGATGAACTAAAAGCCAGGATTAAAGCACACAAAGTTGAGCTGATTGATTTTCTCGATAAAGGCAGAATGGATATCCCTGGCAATGAAATGGTGATTGAACCGGCTTTTCGAACCCAAGAGTTGCCTCTAAGTTCTTCACAGCAACGGATCTGGTTTATCGAGCAGTTTGGCGGTGGGAGTACCGCCTACAACATGGTGTCAGCCTATACGGTAAGCGGTGAATTTGAATTGGCGGCGGCGAATCTGGCCTTGCAAACCATCATAGATCGACACGAAGTGCTGCGTACTGTTTACCACAGCGATGAAAATGGAACCTGGCAGGTTATCAAGCCGGAGTGGTCATTCGAGATAGCCCAATCAGATATCCATGATATAGGCGAAGCCGGGCAAGAGGCGTGGGTTGAGCAGGCCATTCAGGATGAAATGACCTACCGATTTGATTTGGCTCAGGATGTGATGGTGCGTTGTCGCTATATCAGCACTTCGATGAAGCAGGGCGTGCTGTTATTTAACATGCATCATATTGCTTCCGATGGTTGGTCGATGGGGATATTGGTTAAAGAGTTTGTGAGCTTGTATCAGGCTTATCGCCAAGGTCGGGCTAACCCGTTACCGGCGCTGGAGATTCAGTATGCCGATTATGCGGTCTGGCAGCGCAGCCCGGAGAGAGAAGCTCAGTTAGCGGCAGGGTTAGCATATTGGCAGCAACAGTTGTCGGATTTACCCCCAGTACACGGGATGCCTCTGGATTACGCGCGACCAACCAATCAAACCAGTCATGGCGGCAGTTATGAATTTAGCCTGAACAACGCGGTTAGCCGAGGGTTGCAGCAACTGGCGCTGGCGCAGGGTTGCACGCTTTTTATGGTATTGCATGCGGCGTTTACGGTACTGCTCGATCGTCACAGCGGGCAACGGGATATTGTGGTGGGAACCCCGGTAGCTAACCGTTTGCAGATATCATTAACGCCGTTGATAGGCTGCTTTATGAATACGCTGGTGTTGCGCAGCGAGTGTGATCTCGAACAATCATTCATCGATTACCTAGGCTCGGTCCGGGAGATAAACCTGACTGCCCAGCGGCATCAAAATGTCCCATTTGAATTATTAGTGGAGAGATTGCAGCCGGAACGCAGCACTAGTTATTCACCGTTATTCCAAATCATGTTTTCTATGAATACGAATGACCGTGTGGAATTGCAACTGGAAGGGGTAAGTTTGCAGCCGCGGCCGGAACAGACCCGCAATGTGATGTATGAATTGACGTTCGAGGCCCAGCAAACAGAGGAAGGTCTGACTTTTAGTTTCGAGTACAACATGAATTTGTTTGCAGAGGAGACAATAAAGCGGCTGGCGGCGCGTTTTACGACTTTGCTGATGGGCATAGTGGCCTCTCCGACCGAAAAGCTTGGCGATTTGGCGCTGTTGCCGTCGGAAGAGCAGGATTATCTGCTGCACAATTTGAACCAGACCGCAGTAGAGTATGACCGTAGCCAATGCATTCATGAGCGGATAGAAGCATTTGCTGAACGAACGCCGGATGCCATTGCGCTGATCTTTGGCGACCAACAGTTGACTTATGCTCAACTCAATGTCCGCGCTAATCAGTTAGCGCATCAATTAAGAGCTCAGGGCGTTTCAACGGGTGGACGAGTTGCTGTGTTGTTGCACAGAGGCATCGACATGGTTACCGCATTATTGGCAGTGATGAAAGCAGGCGCTGCGTATGTTCCGGTTGATCCCAGCTTTCCTGCCGACAGAGTGCGGTATATGCTCCGCGATGCGGCGCCACAATGTATTATAAGCAACCGCGAATGTGCATCACGATTAGTCGGTTTTGCGGAACTCACCTGCTTACTGGATCACCTTGATCTTAGCCAATCACCCACCACAAATATTCCTAAACAGTCGATCGGTTTAGCAGCATCTGCTCTGGCCTACGTGATTTACACCTCGGGTTCTACGGGCAAGCCCAAAGGTGTGATGGTCAGCCACTCTGCGGTTAATAACTTCTTGATCTCAATGCAAGATAACTTGCAGTGTGTGGCACAGGACAATATTTTAGCCATCACGACTATTTCTTTTGATATTGCCGTGTTAGAGCTCTATCTGCCTTGGTTGTCTGGTGCCGCTTGTGTAGTGGCGGCGCAGCAGGATGTGACTGATCCCGCCAGGCTGATTGCGCTACTCGAACAACATAACATTTCGCTGTTACAAGCCACGCCAACGACTTGGAATATGTTGCTTGAATCAGGCTGGCAGGGGCGCTCGTCGTTAAAAATGATCAGTGGTGGCGAGGCTTTGCCATTAGCGACAGCAACGGCATTATTGAGCAAAGGCAACGCGCTCTGGAATATGTACGGGCCGACAGAAACCACGGTTTGGTCAACCATTGCGAAACTGGACGCACAACGGCTTGAACAGCAACTTGTTACTATCGGATTACCGTTAAACAACACCACAATTTATTTACTTGATGAACAGTTAAAACCGGTGCCTTTTGGGGCGGAGGGAGAGCTATACATTGGCGGTGATGGGCTTGCTGAAGGTTATTTCAAACGTGAAGATCTGACTGCTGAGAGATTCATTAACTTGACATTTTCTGACGGTTTAACCGCCAGGGTTTATAAAACGGGTGATCTTGCCCGTTACACGACAGAAGGTTCACTTGTGTATTTGGGCAGAAATGATTACCAAGTGAAATTACGGGGCCACCGAATTGAACTTGGCGAAATTGA
The DNA here is from genome assembly GCF_042879355.1 of Photorhabdus sp. RM71S. NCBI lineage: Bacteria > Pseudomonadati > Pseudomonadota > Gammaproteobacteria > Enterobacterales > Morganellaceae > Photorhabdus > Photorhabdus sp. RM71S. Next base: position 45,990 of record NZ_JBHFKV010000008.1, read on the forward strand.
ACAGGTTATCAACCTGTTTCCACAAATAACTCGTTCTGTTGTGGTTGCGCTAAACGATCAGCAAACACAACAGTATCTCGCGGGTTATGTGGTCGCCGAGCAACAAATTGATATTGATGCGCTACGTCAACATCTTGAACAGAAATTGCCGGCCTATATGTTGCCTAGGGCAATTATTCAGCTCGAAACATTGCCGCTTACGTTAAATAACAAGATTGATCGCAAAGCGCTTCCGGCACCGCAAGACAGTGATATCGCTATTAAAGCCAGTACGCCACCTATCGGCGAGACAGAAGAAGCACTGGCAGCTATTTGGTGCGAAATGCTCGGTATTGAGCAAATAGGCCGGGATGACAACTTTTTTATGGCTGGAGGCCACTCATTAATTGCGACTAAGGTGATCACAAAGATTAATGAGCAGTGTCAATGCCATTTACAGGTAAGAGATATCTTTGAGGCTGCAACGGTGGCTTTACTGGCAGAAAGAGTGCCTTATGCAGCGTCGGATAAGCGTTATCAGACGATTCCTATTATTGAACGCAAGACAAATTTATTACCGCAATCTTATGCTCAACAACGGATCTGGTTTATTGAGCAGTTTGGCGGTGATAGCACCGCCTACAACATGGTGTCAACCTATACGGTAAGCGGTCAATTTGAACTGGCGGCCGCGAATCAGGCTCTGCAAACCATCATAGATCGGCACGAAGTGCTGCGTACTGTTTACCACAGCGATGAAAATGGAACCTGGCAGATTATCAAGCCGGAGTGGTCGTTTGGGATAGCTCAATCGGATATCAGTGATATAGGCAAAGCTGAGCAAGAAGCGCGGATTGAACAGGCCATTCAGCATGAAATGACCTACCGATTTGATTTGGCACAGGATGTGATGGTGCGTTGTCACTACATCAGCACCTCGATGGAGCAAGGTGTGCTGTTATTTAACATGCATCATATCGCTTCTGATGGCTGGTCAATGGGGGTATTGGTTAAGGAATTTACGAGTTTGTACCGGGATTATCGTCAAGGCCGAACTAACCCGTTACCGGCGCTGGAGATTCAGTATGCCGATTATGCGGTCTGGCAACACAGTGCAGAAGGAGCATCTCAGTTAGCGGCAGGGTTAGAATATTGGCAGCAACAGTTATCGGATTTACCCCCGGTACACGGGGTGCCTCTGGATTACGTGCGACCAGCCAACCAAACCAGTCATGGCCGCAGTTATGAATTTAGTCTGGACAATGAGGTTAGCAAAGGGTTGCAGCAACTGGCGCTGACACAAGGGTGCACTCTTTTTATGGTGTTGCATGCGGCGTTTACGGTACTGCTCGGTCGTCACAGCGGGCAACGAGATATTGTGGTGGGAACCCCGATAGCTAACCGTTTGCAGACATCATTAACGCCGTTGATAGGCTGTTTTATAAATACGCTAGTATTGCGCAGCGAGTGTGAGCTGGAGCGATCGTTTATCGATTACCTGAGATCGGTCCGGGAGGTAAACCTGTCTGCCCAGCGGCATCAAAATGTCCCGTTTGAGTTATTAGTGGAACGGTTGCAGCCGGAACGTAGCACCAGTTATTCACCGTTGTTCCAAATCATGTTTTCTATGAATACGAATGACAGTGTGGCGCTGCAATTGGAAGAGGTCAGTTTGTGTCCGAGGCCGGAGCAGACCCGCAATGCAATGTATGAATTGACACTGGATGCTAGCCAAACAGAGGAAGGTCTGACTTTTAATTTCGAGTACAACACGGATTTGTTTGCAGAGGAGACAATAAAGCGGCTGGTGGTACGTTTTACGACCTTGTTGATGAGCATAGTGGCTTCTCCATCCGAAAAGCTTGGCAATTTGGATCTGTTGCCACCGGAAGAACAGGATTACCTGCTGCATCGTTTGAACCAGACAGCAGTGGAGTATGACCGTAGCCAATGTATCCATGAGCGGATAGAAGCGTTTGCAGAGCAAACGCCGGATGCCATTGCGCTGGTCTTTGGTGACCAACAGTTGACTTATGCACAGCTTAATGCCAGAGCTAATCAGTTGGCACATTATTTGGTTGTTCAGGGTGCCAAACCGGATTCAATGATTGCGATATGTATTGAACGAAGTATTGACATGATTGTATCGGTACTGGCCATCTTGAAATCGGGTAGTGCCTATTTGCCTCTTGATCCTGCGTATCCGCAAGAAAGGCTTGCTTATATTATTGATGATGCACAGCCTTTGATGGTAATAACCAATAGCCATAACAGCAAGTTATTGCCTGAAAATAGTCCATTTAGCATTGATGTGACGACAACCTCGTTTGCCGGGCTCTCAACCGATAATATTCCCGCCACTGAATTAGGTTTGTGTTCTACCCACTTGGCCTATGTTCTCTATACCTCAGGTTCTACGGGCATGCCGAAAGGTGTGATGATTGAACATCAGGCATTGATGAATCTGGTGGTGGGGCTTGCGGATGCCTATCTTTATTCAAAGCAGGATCGGGTACTGCAATTTGCCGCCCTCAGTTTTGATATGTCTATCGAAGAGATATTTGGCGCCCTTGGTAATGGCAGTACTTTAGTCTTACGTGGCGAAGATTGGTTGATGGATGTCGCCACTTTCTGGCAAAGATGCCGGGAATACCAGATCAGCGCGGTGAATTTGCCAACCACGTTCTGGCACGAAGTGGTAAGTGAAGATACGGTTTTGGTGCCTGAGCATATTCGCCAAATCAGTGTCGGAGGCGAGCAGATTAAGCCGGATAAAGTGGTTGCATGGTATCAGCGGCCAGGGCATTTACCCCGTTTAGTCAATGCCTATGGGCCAACTGAATACACGGTCAATACTTGCATTGCCTACGATTTTCAGGGAGACACCCTCAGTATTGGGCGCCCAATTCAAAATACGGCGATCTTCTTGTTGGACAAAAACCAACAGCTTGTGCCTTTTGGTGCTGTTGGTGAAATTTGTGTCGCGGGTGATGGTGTTGCGCGGGGCTATATCAACAAAGAGCAATTAACCCGTGAACGATTTATTGATAATCCTTTTGTAAGCCGCTATCCAAAGCTCTATCGAACTGGCGACTTGGGACGTTACTCATTGGCAGGGGATATTCAATATTACGGGCGTGATGACCATCAGGTTAAGATCCGTGGATTCCGTATTGAGTTAGGGGAGATAGAAACAAGGTTGCGTAGCCTGCCTACCATTCGCGATGCGGTTGTCATTGCTCGGGAGGATGAACCGGCTCACAAGTATCTGGCAGCATATATTACCCTTGATGGACAGCAGAAAATTGCTGAGATCCGGCACCTATTAAGTCAGCAACTACCGAGCTATATGGTCCCCGCCGCTTTTGTGGTGCTAGAGGAGATACCGCTTACCGCCAACCGTAAAGTGGATCGTAAAGCACTGCCTAAACCAGATTTTGTTGCTCAGGGGGAAATTGAATATATCGCGCCGGCCACTGAACAGGAGACACTGCTAGCTGAAATTTGGCGAACACTGTTTGGATTGGCGCAAATCAGTGCTGTTGCCAACTTCTTTGAGTTGGGTGGACACTCGTTGTTGAGCATGAAGATGCTATCCCATCTTAAAAAGCAGGGTTATCGATTGGATATTCGGGCCTTATTTGAATACCCGAAATTGCGGGATATGGCAAAACAACTTTACGATCCACTACAGGCAACCGAGCAGCAATCACCGCTGTTGACAGCCCATGAAGCACTGGAAAGTAGAGTTTCCCTGTCGGAAACTGAGCGGGCCTTGATCGTATCTCAGTCGCCGGGAGGTGAGCAAAATATTGTTGGCATTTATCCTTTGGCGCCATTACAGGAAGGGATCTTGTTCCATCACATGATGTGTGAGCAATCTGACCTTTATGTGACGCCGATGCTGTATTCATTTCCGTCAAACACCGCGATGGAAAGCTTTATTGGAGCATTGGATAAAATAGTACAGCGGCATGATGCGCTGCGAACCGGAATTTTTTGGAAAGGCATTGATGAACCGGTGCAGGTTATCTACAAAGAGGCACCATTGCCGGTGGTTGACATCGATTTGAGGGATGATGTTGATATCCAGCAGCAGTTAGCGCAGTTTATGGAACCATCACAACAATGGATGGATGTTACTCAGGCACCGTTGGTCAGAGTAACCCGGTTTATCGACCGCCAGCAAAAGCAGCGCTATGTTATGGTGCAGGAGCATCACCTGATAAGTGATCATGTGTCATTGGAGATTATTCAAGAAGAGTTGCTGGCTATCTTGGCAGGTGATGAAAAATCACTGCCGGCAGCGTTGAGTTATCGGGAGTTTGTCCTAAATGCTATCAGCCAAACCGACACGAAAGCGGCGCAGCAGTTTTTTACCGAGCAGTTGGCTGGGGTTGATGAAATCACGGCACCCTTTGGGATCACAAGTGGAATGGTTGACAATAACTTATTCACTGAAATCCAAGTTGGCTTGCCTGCGGATTTATCCGCACAGATTCGTCGGTCTTCTTCTGCATGGCGGATAAGCCCTGCGCTTATTTTTCACATGGCATGGGCATTGGTTCTGGCAAAAACCAGCGGCACTAAAGATGTCATATTCGGTACTGTATTATCTGGTCGCTTGCAGGGGGTTGATCATGTTGAGCGAGTCGTTGGTTTATTCGTCAATACCTTGCCACTGCGTGTTGATTTGAGTCAGTTGAGTGTTGATCAGTTAATGCAGGAAATGCAACAGAAACTGGCTAGCTTGCTACAATTCGAGCAAGTACCGACTGCGATTGCTGAACAGTGTAGCAAATTGGCCGGTTCTAGCCGTTTATTCGACAGTATCTTGAATTACCGTCACTCCGAAGTGAGTGGCGAGACAAGTGAGCTTAACCAGCTTTGGCAAAAAACCGGCATTGAGTTAGTTAATGTAAAAGAACGTACCAATTACCCGATTACCCTATCCATTGACGATTTTGGTGATGATTTTTCTGTTGCAGCCCAAATTGACAGTCGATTTGATGCTGAACGCTTGGTGGCGTATCTCATCAATGCTAGCAGGCAACTTGTTGCTGCTTTACAAAGTCAGGAACAGGTTGCCGCACTGTCACTCGACATCCTTGATGCTGAGGAACGAGCGTTCCTGCTGCATTCGTTAAATCAAACGGTATTACCGTATGACAACTCACAAACTCTGATTGATAGATTCGAAGCCCAAGTTGAGGCGACTCCCGATGAGATTGCGTTGAATTTTAATGGCGAGACCATGACGTACCGTGAGTTAAATCAGCGAACCAATCAACTCGCGCAGTCTCTCCTGAACCGTGGGGCGAAAGTGAATACTCCCGTCGTGATGTTCATTGAACGCTCCTTCGAGATGGTCATCACTGTTATCGCCATCTTAAAAACGGGCACCGGTTATGTGCCACTGGATACCTCATTACCGACAGAACGCTTAAACATCATTCTTAGTGATCTGTCTGATGAGATCTTAGTAACGACGTGCGCCTTGAATGATAGGATTGCGGTAAAACGCCAGAAAATGGTGTTATTGGATGACCCTTGCACAGCAGAGATACTGGACAAACAGCCAATCAGTAATTTGGCTATCGAATCCTCTCTGGATGACCTCGGTTACGTGCTCTATACCTCAGGTTCAACGGGTAAGCCTAAGGCGATTGAAATGTCACAGCGGGCGCTGAGCAATTTATTACAAGGTATTAGCCAGCTTGAACCCGCGCTTGCGGGGCCGAACCGTTGGTTACAATTCTCATCAATCGGTTTTGATCTCAGTTTTGAAGACATATTCATGCCGCTGTTGTCCGGGGGTTCAGTACAGCTTATTGATAAATCGACTCAGTTGGATATCCGGCTGCTCGCGAAGCAAATCCAGCAAGCGCAACTTCAAGTTCTGAACTTACCTTATGTGGTATTGCAGAATTTGGCTGAATATAGCGGTGTCAATGGGCTACAGTTCCTCGAATTAAGGGTGATTGTTTCGAGCGCTGAAAGGCTCAAAATCACGGCGGCCATCAGACAATTTTTCACGACACATCGTCACTGTACGTTAGTGAACCACTATGGCCCGGCAGAGACTCATGTCGTAACGTCTAAGACATTACAGGGAGAACCTGCTTCATGGCCTGATTTACCGACGATTGGCCGATCATTGCCTAACGTGGCCGGTTATATTTTGGATGAGTATTTGCAGCCTGTCCCGATGGGCGCCATCGGCGAACTGTATTTGGCTGGGGACTGTTTATCAAGAGGCTATTATCAGCAGCCCCAGCTTACCGCAGAGCGTTATCTTGATTGCGATTGGGTTCTTGGGAAACGAGTGTATCGAACCGGGGACTTAGCCAGCTTTCATCAAAACGGTGAAATCAACTACTTTGGCCGCAACGACCATCTGGTCAAGATCCGTGGGTTCAGAATTGAACTCGGTGATATCGAAGCCCAATTGAGTAAGTTCGATGGAATAACCGGAACCGTAGTCATTGCTATTGATACAGAAGCCGGTGATAAGCAGCTTATCGCTTATTTTATCGCGGCTAACCCATTGGATTTATCCGAAATTAAAACCTATTTATCGGCTAGCTTACCTGATTACATGTTGCCATCTGCGTATGTGCAGATGGCGGCTTTTCCGCTGAATACCAATGGCAAAGTGGATCGCAGCCGCCTTCCACAACCTGGAGCAGAAAACTTTGTAAAAGCCAGATACATCGCGCCAGTGACTGAACTGGAACAAAGCGTTGCGAAAATTTGGCAGGGGTTGTTGCAGCAAGACAGGGTAAGCATGGCCGACAGCTTTTTTGATTTAGGTGGTCATTCCTTATTAGCTATGAAGCTAATTTCTCGAATTGAACAGGCATTTTCCGTTGGCGTACCGATTGCGATCGTGTTTGAGAGATCAAGATTAGAACAGTTATGTGATTGGCTTGAAAAAGAAATGGTTATTCAACGCAACAAGTCAATTGGAGCTGTAGTGGAAGAATATGAGGTAACCGAGTGGTGATTATGAACCTAAAAGGCTTTATTGATAGATTGTCCGAGCAGGAAGTTCGTCTTTTTGTTGAAAATGGGACGCTAAAATCTCAGTCTGCTCCGGGTGCCATCACACCTGAACAGGGAAAATTTATTAAACAAAACAAACAAGCAATTATTGATTTTCTCTCTCATGCAGAAGTAGGGGGGCAACAGAAGTTTTCGTTATTACAACGTCGGCGCCTTACCAAGGCACCGTTATCCTTTGCACAGCGCCGTTTTTGGCTGGTTGAACAGGTTTCTACTGTTGAACGTCAGTATAAGATTTCAACCGCGTTCAATTTATATGGTCAATTTTCCTTGGAAGCCGCAAGCCAGGCGATGGATGCCATTCTTAAGCGACATGAAATTTTACGAACTGTTTATCAGGAATCGCAGGGCATGCTCGAACAAGTCGTGTTGGGCGACTATGTTTTCCAGATAGACAAAGACACCCTTGCCGATGATGTTGACCAACAGCAACACATAGAGGATTGGCTGGAGGGGCAGAAACAGAGATTATTTGATTTAAGTAGGGATTTGCCGCTAAGAGTGGCTTATCTGGCATCTGATCTAAAATCAGATACATCTGATAAACCGTTGGCCGGCGTATTGTTTTTTGATTTGCACCATATTGCTGCTGATGGTTGGTCTTTGGCGATATTAGTTGATGAATTTACCCTTCTTTATCAGCAAGTTGTTCATGGTAAACCTGCTTTGTTGACTGAGCTTGAACTGCAATACTCGGACTATGCCTACTGGCAGAATCAAGCTGAAACTCAGCAAATGTTTGACGAGCAGTTGCAATATTGGCAACAACAGCTAGCCAACTTGCCATTGGTTCATGAATTGCCGTTGGATTATGCTCGCCCTCAAAAATTGGATATGCGTAGCGCAATGCACACGCAAAAGATACCCATGGAGACGGTGAGTAAACTTAAGCGATTAGCTGTGGATTCAAATGCCACGTTATTCATGCTGTTGCATACCGCTTTTGCGGTGATGCTGGCTCGCTACAGTGATAACCCGGATGTGGTTATTGGGACACCTATTACAAGTCGACCGGTACAGAAGCTGGAGTCGCTAATTGGCTGTTTCCTCAATACGCTCGTATTGCGTTTGGATTGTACATCGACGCTGACATTCAATGAGTTGTTGAAGAGTGCAAGGCAGGTGCACCTTGATGCACAGAGCAATCAAGCCATTCCATTCGAATTATTGGTTGAGAAGTTGTTAGCTGAACAAAGCACTGCGTTTACTCCCTTATTCCAAGTGCTTTTCTCAATGCAAAATTATGAATCTCAACAGCTAGAACTTGCTGATGTTGAATTTGAAGAGGTTATGGAGCAAAGGGGACAAACGCAGTTTGATTTGACCTTAACCGCAGCAGAAGATAAGGACGAACTGTCGCTGATTTTTGAGTTTAATCAAGGGCTCTTTAATCCAGACACAATCGCCCGTTTTGCCGAAAATATGCAGTTGTTGTTAGCGCACATTGCGCTCAATGGTGATAGGCCAATTAATCAATTGGCGATCGTCAGTGAGCAGGAACAAGCTGTGTTGGACAAATCTCATCAATCAGCTTGGCAACTGCCTGAGGAGCAACCTTTTGTGCATCGGCTTATTCAACAGCGGGCGGCTGAGTATCCTGAGCGAGTGGCAATTTGCTATCAGGATCAAAGCCTCAGTTTTGCTGAACTTGATGCAAGGGCTAATCAGATCGCCCAATTATTATTGACTAAAGGCGCCGACAACAACCCGTTGGTTGCGATTTTGATGGCGCCTGGCATTGACTTTGTTGTCAGCATGCTAGCGATATTGAAAGCAGGGTGTGCTTATTTGCCATTGGACCCCACTTATTCTGTGGCGCGGTTAAATTTTATCTTGGCTGACAGCAATGTTGGTTTGGTTATCGTCGATAACAAGAGTATCGATAAGGTCGATTTACCAACGGGTCGCGTTTGCACTATCTTGCTTGATGATACTGAAATTGCCGCCCAGTCCCGTACTGAACCGTTGTTGACTTCAAGTGTGACAGCGGAGTCCCTCGCCTATGTCATTTATACCTCGGGTTCGACGGGTAATCCTAAAGGGGTGATGATCCAGCATGGGGCGTTGAGCGCATCCACTGTTGGGCGGTTTAATTCATACTCGATAGTGCCGGAGAAATTTTTACTGGTTTCATCATTTGCTTTCGATTCATCGGTTCCGGCTATATATTGGGGGCTTGGCAGCGGCGCAACGTTGCATTTAATGGCCCCTCAGGATGCGAAAGATGCATCGCATGTGGCGAAGATTATAGACAGTCAACAAATTAGCCACGCTCTTTTTATTCCCAGTTTCTACGATGCCATTCTTGATTACCTTGCAGGACATTCACTACGTAAGGTGATTTGCGCCGGTGAAAATTTGTCGGACAACGTAAAGACAAAACATTTCCAATATCAGCCTCAGGCAACGCTTGTCAACGAATATGGGCCAACGGAAACCACGGTATGGTCTTCGTTGAAACTCTTTGAAAAGACGACTGAGCCAGTCACGATTGGTCGTCCCGCTCCCCATGTGTCACTTTATGTGTTGGCAAAAGATCGCTCCCAATGTCCGGTTGGTGTAGTTGGAGAACTGCATGTTGGTGGTGTCGGACTAGCAAAAGGGTATTTGAACCGTCCAGAACTGACGGTTGAACGTTTTATTGATCATGTGGACTCTAAAGGTAACCGCGAACGGCTATATCGCACCGGTGATTTAGTGAAAGTGTTGCCATCAGGCGAAATTGCTTACATTGGCCGAAATGATTTTCAAGTGAAATTGCGCGGTTTTCGTCTCGAATTGGGTGAAATTGAGAACTGTATCCGCGCTAATTTTGATGTAGCGGATGCTGTGGTTTGTGTGAGACAGGATGACAAGCTGCGGCAATCCTTGGTGGCTTATTTGGTGGCTCCGTCGATGCTCGACATACGCGCACAGCGCGATAAAGTCGAGCGCATCTTGCCGGAGTTTATGTGGCCTAGCTTCTATGTGTTATTGCCGGAAATGCCATTGACTGAGAATGGCAAAGTTGATCGTAAAGCCCTGCCTGCGCCAAGCATGGAAAATATCGCTAAGGAGCCTTTTACATCACCAGAAACGGCAACTGAAAAGCAGTTAGCTGGATTGTTCCATCGGGAGCTTGGGTTGACACCAATCAATATTGGGGCCCGGTTTGTACAGCTCGGTATTCACTCACTGCAATTTGTCAAACTCGGCAGTGCCATCAGCGAAGAATTGAAGATCGAACTGTCCGTGAAGGATTTTTACGTCTATGACACGCTGTTTGCTTTAGCACAGTATGTTGAGCAGCAGCTTGCCGAACAGCAGAAACAGAGTGGGGAAGAAAGGGAGGTCGTTGAACTGTGAATATCGCCGCATTTTTAGCTGACTTAAAACAGCAAGACATTATGGTATACCTTGAATCTGATTCGCTTAAGTTAAACGCGCCTAAAGGCGCGGTATCGCAAGATATGCTGACTGAGTTGAGAGCGCATAAGGTAGAAATTATTGCGTATCTGCAAGGGCAACAATTAAATCCATTACCGATCAAGAGTGTCGACAGAGGGCTGACTCGATTACCTCTTTCTTTTGCACAACAACGCTTGTGGTTCATCGACCAGCTCTTTGGCAGCAGCGAACATTACAATATGGCGACGGTGTTGGAAGTGAGTGGCGCGTTCGATTTAACGATTGCTGAAAAAGTCATGCAACGAATTGTCGAACGCCATGAAGTGTTGCGCTCAGTTTACCGAGAAGAACAGGGCGAAGTATGGCAAGAGATTCAGTCAGATGTTAAGGCAAAAATCAATGTTCGGCATTTGACATGTGAACCTGCCGAGATGAAAGCGATACTTTATCAGTATGTTTCTGCTCAGTTTGACTTACAGAAAGATCTAATGGTCCGGATCGACTTTTTTACCACTGATATTCAACGGCAATTCCTTATCATCAATTTGCACCATATTGCGGGAGACGGATTATCTTTCTCTCTATTGATGGAAGAATTTGTCGCTCATTATCAAGCGATTAAGCAAAATCTGCCGGAATCCTTGTCGGTATTGCCCGTACAATATGCAGATTATGCTTATACTCAGCAGTCATGGATTGCTGATGGGGTGTTTGATGCGCAACTTGATTATTGGCAACAAAAATTAGCGGATATACCGCAAGTTCACCAATTTCCATTAGATTTTCAGCGGCCGGTAAAACAGACCAACTATGGTGTTAAGGTGCGATTCCGATTGGATCGGCAATCTTCGGCAATGTTGCGTAAGCATGCAGGCAATGCCGGTGCGACCCTGTTTATGTTATTGCACGCTGCATTCTCAGTATTTATTGCTCGCTATAGCCAGCAAACGGATATTGTCATTGGTACGCCGGCCACCAACCGTAAACAAAAAGAGTTGCAGCCACTGATTGGGTTGTTTGTCAATACGCTGGTGCTGAGAACCGAATATCAGGGCAAAGTTGATTTCATGCAGTTTATGCAGCATGTAAAGCAAGTCAACATTGAAGCACAAATGAATCAGGATTTGCCGTTTGATGTTCTCGTGGAGAAATTGGCGGTGAGTCGGAACATCGCTTATTCACCTATATTCCAGTTCATGTTCACAATGGATACGACTGAGGCCAGTGAATCGCGACTGGATGACGTAGTGTTTACGCCGGTATCTTCGGGTGAATCATTCTCTAAATTTGATTTGGAACTCGATGCGATTGATGACAGTGACACGATTCTGTTTGAAGTGGTATACAACAGTAGCCTATTCCATGAACACACGATTGCAAGGTTACTCAAATCATTTGAAGTCTTGTTGATTGATATCGCCGAAAATCCTTATAAAACATTAGACTCTTTAGCGTTGTTAGATGAAGACGAGAAGCGCCGTTTAGGTCAACAATTGGCGATACCGTCTTCTATCGCAACAACGACAGAATCTGTGCAATGCCGGTTTGAACGTCAGGCAGCACAAAGATCTGATGCTACTGCTTTGGTATGGCAGGTTGCAGGAGAAAAGCAAACCCTGACATATCGCGAGTTAAACCAGCGGGCTAACCGATTGGCGCATCACCTAATCGAAAAGGGGGTTGGGCCGGGCAATATTGTCGCGTTATGTTTACCGCGTTCTCCTGAGATGATTGTCAGTATATTGGCTGTACTGAAAGCAGGTGCCGCTTACACCCCCATTGACGTTGACAACCCTCAATCCCGAATTAATCACATTATTGCGGATTGCCGGCCGGCGGTCGTGTTGACCAACAACACATATGCAGACAAGTTTGCTGAACTGAATGTCATTGTTGAGCGGTTAACCGCGGAAATGGAACAGTTTTCAGGGGCTGCATCGGATAATCCAAATGTCAACCATAGTTTGAATCAACTTGCCTACGTCATGTATACCTCCGGATCGACGGGCAAACCTAAAGGGGTCATGGTAGAGCATACGCAGTTGAGCCATTTTGTTGCGGCAGCATTGGCAATGTATGCCGTTAAACCTGACGACAACATATTACAGTTCTCCTCATTTGCATTTGATATTTCCATTGAAGAGTGTTTTGTCACCCTAAGTGCAGGGGCCACTCTGGTATTGAGGAACGATGATTGGCTCGACAGCGCTGACCTATTTTGGCAACAGTGTAGTCAGCACAACATCACTGTAATGAGCTTACCTACCGCCTTTTGGCATCAGGTGAGTAGTGGCGACGCTTTGGTGCCTGACACACTACGGTTGGTTATCGTTGGCGGTGAAGCAATTAATGCTGAAATTGTCAGACATTGGTTCGCATCAACAAACCGTCCTCCGGTGATGAATACCTATGGGCCGACCGAAACAACAGTCTTGGCGAGTTACTACTTGATTGAATCTGCGTTGCAGATTGAGCAATCGGTTCCCATTGGCAAGGTATGTGGTCATGTTAAAGCCTATATTGTTGATGAACGTTTGAATTTGGTGCCACAAGGCGTCATTGGTGAATTAGTTGTTGGCGGTAAAGGCGTTTCCCGCGGTTACTTAAACAGACCTGAGGAGCAGCAGAAAAGTTTTATTCAGGTTGCTTTTTTCGACGGTGAGGTTGAGCGGCTTTACCGAACCGGCGATCTGGTGAGGTTTAATGTTCATGGTGAGATTGAATATATTGGGCGCAAGGATAGTCAGATAAAAATTCGAGGTTTCCGTATTGAGCCAGGTGAGATTGAGAATCAACTTATTACGATTGATGGGATAAGGCAGGCAGTTGTTACGGTTGATGAGCTTAACGGCAATAAACAACTGGTTGCATATTACGTTGCTGATGCGCCGTTGGAGCCAGTGGCGTTGAAGGAACAAATCAGCCAAACCTTGCCGGAATATATGGTCCCTAATGCCTTTATTTCGCTAACCAGCATTCCAATGACGGTAAACGGTAAAGTTGACTACAAAGCGTTACTGAGTGTAGAGACACAAGAGTCATTACCAGAAAACTACTGTTTCCCGCAGGGGGAACTGGAAGAACAACTGGCTGGTATGTGGCAGCAGTTGTTAGGCCATCCTAAAGTGAGTCGTACCGATAACTTTTTCAAGCTAGGGGGACATTCCCTGTTGGCGATTAAGTTGGTATCGGAAATCCAGAAAACCTTAGCCGTACAGATCTCTGTTCGTGCAGTCTTCGAAAGCCAAACCTTGGCTGAATTTGCACAATTGATCGCAGAACAACAGACAGTCACTAGCGGCAATGCAGCGCTAGCGCCAATTACGCCTGTAGTTGAAATGGCACGAGTTGAAATGGCACGAGTTGAAATGGCGAGAGTTGAAATGGCGCGGCTTCCATTGTCGTTTGCTCAACAACGGCTTTGGTTTATTGATCAGTTAGATGGGCAAACGCCTCAATATAATATGCCGCTGGCATTAACCGTCAAAGGGGATTTCAATCTCGCTATCGCTGAACGTGCGATAAACATGATTGTCCAACGCCATCAGGTGCTGCGAACTGTCTATCGGCATGATACCGCCGGTGCATGGCAGGAAGTGTTGGATAAGGTAACCGTGAAGATCGACCGGATTGACTATCAAAGCCTTAGAGAAAAAAGTTGTCAGCAGCAGGTGCAAGAATTTATTCAGCAGCACGCGGAGCAGGCATTTGATTTAGCTAACGATGTCATGCTGCGAGCGGCCTATCTGAAGATAGCCGAAGATCAATGTGTTATGGTCTTCAACATGCACCATATTGCATCAGATGGTTGGTCAATCAAAGTGCTTGCTGATGAATTTGTCGACATATACAGCCAACTGCTTGAGGGCAGTCAGCAACCGGCTTTGCCATCGCTACCCATTCAATATAAAGATTATGCTGTCTGGCAACGGCAACAACTACAGGGTGAAACGTTACAAACGGAGCTTAACTACTGGCTAACTCAGCTTCATGAATTGCCTCCGGTACATGACTTACCGCTGGATTACCCGCGTCCATTACAACTTGGCAGCCGTGGTGGGCTATTTGAATTTAGTGCTGATAAGTCTCTTTTGATTGGGCTTAAATCGCTTGCCGGTCAACATAATACGAGCTTGTTTGTGGTATTGCATGCTGCATTTACCCTGTTACTTGCCCGTCATGGACAAAGCAAGGATATTGTCATCGGGACGCCGGTTGCGAATCGTTTGCAGGCGGAAGTTGAGCCGCTTATCGGCTTTTTCGTCAATATGCTAGTGCTGCGCACCCAATACCAAGCCGATCTCACTTTTGCTGAATATTTGTCACATATTCGCCAGGTTAATATTGATGCTCAAGCGTATCAGTTACTGCCGTTTGAATTGTTGGTTGAAAAAATGCAGCCGGAGCGGAGTACAAGTTATTCGCCGCTATTCCAAATTGTATTCTCGATGGATACCAATGAATCCAAGGTATTGCAATTGAGCGACGTCGAATTTGAGTACCTTGATAGCGAACATGTCACGGCTCAGTTCGATTTGACCTTAGATGCCAGTGAAAGTGAGGACACTCTTGATTTTAGTTTTGAATACAACTGTGAGCTATTCGAACGGTCGACAATAACCCGATTCAGCCAACGGTTCCTGACTTTATTGTCTGCATTAGTGAGTGAGCAATATCAAACGGCTCCTTTGACTAAACTGCCGGTGTTAACTGAGCAGGAAAGACAATATCTGTTGGTCGATATTAATGACAATTGGCAGCCTTATCCGGCTGATAAGTGCATTCATCAATTGTTTGAAGAACAAATGGAACGGAGTCCAGAACAAATAGCGGTTATTGACGGCGAGCTTCATCTCACTTACCGGCAAGTGAATGCTCAAGCGAATCAGGTCGCTCACTTTTTGTTGGGCAAAGGTTATACCTCGGATTCCTTTATTGCGGTTTGTATGGAGCGAACTGCGGCCTCGGTGATTACCGTACTTGGCATCTTGAAGGCGGGTTTAGCCTATGTGCCATTTGATGCTGATCAGCCATTGCAGCGGATTGAATACATTCTTCAAGATAGCGGTGCGCCATTAGTTGTGATTGATGATATTCAGCGTTTGCCTACTGAGGTGGCTTCGGCGTACAACGTCTGGAGATTGGATGAAATATTAAACCAGTCACGGATTGAGACCAATATTGCGGCGACGCAGAGTCATTCAACCGCGACCAATTTGGCTTACATGACTTACACCTCAGGAACAACGGGTCATCCCAAGGGTGTGATGGTTGAGCACACGGCGATGATTGCGCGTTTGTATGGTTGGGATGCGGTATTTGGTTTATTCCAGAAGCCGCCAACCGTATTACAAATGGCGGGTTTGGCTGTGGATATTTTTCTGGGAGACATCGTTAAAAGTCTGACCACCGGTGGTCGCTTGGTGATTTGCCGCAAGTCAGATTTAATTACCACAGAGGCTTTGTATCAGCTTATCGAACAACAACAAGTGACGTTTGGTGACTTTGTGCCGGTCATTCTGAGAAATTTACTCGATTATGCTGAACAAAACAGGGTCCGATTGAATTCACTGCGCCATATATTAGTGGGTTCCGAAGCTTGGTATGGTCGTGATTTGAACCGTTTGCAAAAACTGATGCATACCGATGCCCGTTGTTTCAATATTTATGGACAAACAGAATCAGTGATTGATGCCAGTTACGGTGATGTGACCCATCTCTCTTTGCCTGATGATGCCTATGTTCCCATTGGTACGCCGTTTGCCAACACCCACATTTATATCCTTGATGCTTATGGCGAACCTGTGCCTGTGGGAGTGGTGGGTGAAATTGCGGTAGGCGGCCCTGGTTTGGCAAGAGGTTACAACCGCAATAGCGAATTAACGCAACAAAAATTTGTTAAAGACAACCTTTCTGGTCGTTGTGGTTACATTTATCACACAGGTGATCAAGCTAGATTAAAATCTGATGGAACGTTGGCGTTTTTAGGGCGTAATGATGATCAAATAAAACTGCGTGGATTTCGTATTGAACTGGCTGAAATTGATGCCAAGCTTCGTGCATTGCCTGATGTGCAGAATGCTATTGCCGTGGTGCGGGAAATTGAGCAGGGTAATAAACAAATTATTGCTTATCTGCAAACGCCACAACCGTTATTGATTGAACAGATCAGAGAACAGCTACGGCATCAATTACCTCATTACATGATCCCCAGTGCATTTGTGTGTCTGGATGCTTTCCCGGTGAGTATTACCGGAAAAGTGGATAAAGAAAAACTACCTGCACCAGAAGCCAGTGCTTTTACCAGTACTGAATATGTTGCGCCACAAAATGACGTTGAAAGAACATTAGCGTCTATTTTTGCAGTTGTTTTGAAGCAGGAGAAAGTGAGCCGTTACGATAATTTCTTTGCTTTGGGTGGTGACTCAATATTAATTGTGCGTGTTGTTGCAATGGCTAAACAGGCGGGGTTGGCACTCAATGTAAAAGATATTTTGGCCTATCAAAGTATTCATGAAATAACGCAGCAGTTACCTGATTTAAACAACAAAAATGTCTCTTCTAAAGATGCTTATCACGCTTTTTCATTACTCACAGATGACGAACGGGCGGCATTAAAGGAGCCATCCGCATTGGATGATGCATATTCATTGTCGAGTTTGCAAATGGGGTCTATTTATCATCAGCTAAAAGATGAAAGTTACCACATTGTAGAACATTACTCGATTAATGCTGTATGGAGTGAACAAGCGTTTCGTCAGGCATTTAATGCCATAGTACAGCGCCATGAGTTATTGCGTGCGACATACAACTTCGAATTAGGAAGAGCATTGCAATATATTCATAAAACGATTGCTTTGCCGGTTACGCTTAATGATTGTCGCTACCTTTCCGTGCAGGAATTTGAGCATCAATTAGATCACTGTTTGGAACAGGAAAATAGCAACTTTTTCGTTGAAAATGAATTAATGTGGCGAGTTAATGTATTTATTGATGCTAATAATACATTTGCTCTGGTTTTGTCCCATCAACACGCTATTCTTGATGGTTGGAGTGTTGCCAACCTAAAAGTTGAGTTTATGGAGAACTATTTATCGGTGTTGTCTGGCGGTTCTATTCCACCAAGAGCTGACTTACCGCATTACGGTGAATACATTGCTGAAGAACTGGCTGCTATTGATGATCCTGAACACAAAGCCTATTGGCAGAACATAGCCAACGCTGCGGTATTGCCTGACTGGACAGGAAAAGGGTCAACACAACATTATTCTACTCGTCTTGAGCTATCTTATTTACATGACGATTTGCAACAACTTGCGACGCGTTTAAAAGTGCCGTTGCGCACATTGCTGTTGGCGGTACATGTTTATGTATTGGCGAAAGTCAATGGCACTGATTCCATAACCAGTTCGGTGGTAAGCCACGGGAGACTTGAAGTAGAAGGCGCTGAATCTTGTCTTGGATTATTCTTAAATACGCCGCCGGTTAATGCCGATATTCATCAACAAACCTGGGCGTCGTTGATTCAGCAATTAACCGAATATAGCGCTGCAAGCTGGCCTTATCGGCATTATCCGGTTGCTATGATGCAAGAGGAATTCAAGTGTGATTACTCTGGCGCTTTGTTTAACTATGTCGATTTTCATGTGTCTGATGAGTTACAGACAACGCAAGATGTTGAGCCTGAGCAGGCTTATGATCATGAATATGAACGAGTTGACTATGGTTATGATTTTGTTTGCCATCATAGTTCAGCTAATAGTTTTCTGGTTCTGCAATTAGCGTTGACACAATCGGTGTTTGGAGCACATCAGGCAGGTCAAATATTAGCCTATTATGAAACGGCAATAAAATCGATATTAGTTTCACAACATCATCGCTTGGGGCATGCGGATTATCTGGCATCAGGTCAAATCCAACACTTGCAACAATTAGCCCATAATCCGTCATCTATTGCTAATGATTGCCCATCTCTGACGCAATTATTTGCCCGAGTTGTGCATCAGATACCTGATGAAGTGGCCTTGTCAGGGCCTTGGGGAAGCATGAATTATGCTCAGTTGGCGTTAGCGGCTGACAAGCTGGCGGCACTCCTTGCTGCGCGGGGTATCGGGGTAAATGATACGGTGGGTATTTATTTATCAAGTAGTCCTGAGGTGGTGATTAGTGTCTTGGCTATTTTGAAGGCGAACGCAACGTTTGTGCCATTGGCAACCGATTATCCAACAGAACGCATTGCCCATATTATTAATGATGCTGATATTCAGCTTATTGTTTCACAACGTTCTGAAAGCCACACTTTGCCTGTTGATAAACAGCGTATTGTTATGGTTGATGAGATTGAATCGGTTGATACTGCGGTTGTGACACAAAACGTGGCATTATCAGCGCAAGAGCGTGTTGCTTACATCATGTATACCTCGGGTTCAACGGGTACGCCTAAGGGCATTAAGATCAGTCATCACAATTTACTGAGCTATTATGAGGCGGTTCAACGCTGTTATCCGACAAATTCTGCCTGTGTATTGCAAATTGCCAACATTGGTTTTGATATTTTTATCGAAGAATTAATGTTATCGGTATTTTCCGGTGGTCGTCTGGTTCTGGATAGCCATAAAACAGCGTATAGCGTTAAACAGTTATGTCAGATCATTGATGCACAAAAAGTCACACTGATTTCAGTACCCACAGCCTTATGGCATGAGTGGACGTATCAGTTAACTGCCGACGATGTTGAACAACTGGTTGAGCATTTGAAGATATGCATCGTGGGTGGTGAAGCAATGCGAATGGAGTTATTGGCGCTATGGCAACAAAAAACAGACGGAAGGATCCGTTTATTCAACACGTATGGGCCGACAGAAACAACCATTGTGGCAACCGCCATCGATGTTACACAACTCGATACCTCAACAAACTCAGTGGTGCCGATAGGACGTCCTTTGGCGCATTGTCAGACCTATGTTTTGGATTCTCAGGGTGGATTGGCACCGCCAGATGTTATAGGTGAACTCTATATTGCGGGTGATGCTTTAAGCTTAGGTTATGTGAATAACCCAGAGCAAAATGCGGCACAGTTTATTGAAATGGCTATTTTGCCGGAACAAACAGTACGCTTATATAAAACCGGTGATCGTGTTTATTGGAATAACGAGGGTGAACTGGTTTATGTCGGTCGTCTTGATAATCAGGTCAAGATCAGAGGTTTTCGTATCGAAACCCGCGAAATAGAGTCAGCACTGTCAGCGATTGATGACGTGGCGACAAGTATTGTGCGAGTGACTGTCGATGCAACCGGCGAAAAACAGCTATGTGCTTGGCTAGTGATGCCAGAGGGTGCCGAAACGGATGTTGTCATCCCCTTGATAAGAGAACAACTGAAAACACGATTACCAGAATATATGGTGCCAACCCTATATGCCGTGATAGCCGCTATACCAACCACGGCTAATGGTAAAGTGAATTTTGCTGCCTTACCTGAGCCAAAACCTTGTATTAAGAGTGGGTTAGAGCGTGTTGCAGAAACTGAAATTGAAAAACAATTGGTACAACTGTGTGCCGATGCACTGAAATTACCGTTAAGCATGGTGAAGTTAACCGCGTCTTTTATCGAGTTGGGAGGGAACTCCTTAACCTTGTTGAGATTTTTGCATCAGATACAACAGACTTTCGCTGTAGCGGTAAGCGTTGCCGATATCATGACGGCCGGTGATCTAGCCATGCTCGCACTGATAATTGAGCGTAAGCAGTTGCAACAGGTTGAACAAGCCAATCAGGGACATAACGCTGTGGCAGAAGAAGGCTGGTTATGATGATAAAAATAGACGCGGATAAATCAGGTGGAATAATACGAATCGTTGATATTATTCGGCAAACTTCGGCTGCGGGAGTGCAGCTATTTGTTGAGCACGGCAAATTAGGTTTTAAAGTCATGTCAGGTTGCGTTTTTACCCCTGAACTAAAAAACTTAGTGATTGCCAATAAAGCTGAAATTATTGCTTTTTTAGTGCCCAATGACGCCATTAAATTGGTGTCATTGGGCGCTGACCGAACGCCATTATTTTTGGTTCCTGGCGCAGCTGCTCCAGTATCATCTTTTATTGATTTAGCCCGAGAAATAAAAAACGATTTCTGCCTCAAGGTATTTGACGCAACTTCCCTATTCTTGGAAGGGAAAACAGTGACAGTCAAAACATTGGCTGAACGTTATGTGGCATTACTTTTGCAAGCTTATCCACAACAGCATTATCGATTGGTGGGTGATTGTGTGGGGGCATGTATTGCTTTCGAGATCGCTTTATTGTTGGAAAGTAAAGGGAAAATGGTTGACTTGATAGCGATTGATAGTTTTCTGATCGCCTATGAGCAACAGCCTTATACCCGCGAGGAGATCGATGAAGTGACTGCCGAGTTAGCTCAAGGCATTGAAGGTGAAGCCCTGGAAAGCTTTATTGAAGTTTATAAAAGCTACTCAATGATGACTTGCAATTATGTGCCATCAGCCAAGTTAAAGGGCAAGATGACATTCATTTATTGCGAAAGCTCCATACAATTACGGGCAGAAAAAGAGAAAATTATTGCATCCTTACAAGATTATGTCACACAACCGATTATTTGTGGCATGGTAAGTGGTGATCATTATTCAGTATTAAAACCGGGTTCTGTTGAATCTCTGGCTGAGGCTATATTGCGACAACGTTACCGGCCAGAGCCTTCATTCAAAAAATCGAATTTAACCTATCAGGAGTTGCTCGACATTGTGCAATATCGGGCCGATATTTATCGGCCTGTAAATGACATCAATCATTATCACCGAGTGAGGATATCACAGGTCGGATGTTGGTTTATTGAAATAGCGGATGGCCGTGTACATATTGATTTCAACGCTGATGATGCAATGTATGAACAATATGATTTTTATAGTGAGATTGAAATCAGTGCGGATTTATTAATGGCGTGCGTAACCAGCGAGGAACCCGCAATCGCTATCGCTAAGGCGATATTAGATCATAAAATTCAGGTACAACAAGGAGAAGAGCTATATCACTTATTATGGATTATTTTTGGCATCACGAAACCTGATGAAATTTTTAACTGGATTGATCAACAAGATAGCCAAGACCAATATTTAGGTGTTCAAACTGATGGAATTGCTTTTGACGATAAATGTCATATCAATTCTTACGATGGCACTTACTTTATGCCTGCTCATTACAGTGTGATTCATAAGGCATTAATATCTCTGCCGATCGAGTATCATGACTTTCAATTTATCGACTTAGGGTGTGGGAAAGGGCGAACTATTGTATGTGCATCCAATTACAATTTTAGTAAGATTACCGGAGTAGAGATTATTGAATCGCTAGCATTAATTGCACAGCAAAATGTTAATGTTATAAAGAAAAAAAAGAATATTGAAGTAATACAGGGTGATGTAAATGACTATCAGTTCAATGAAAATCATGTGGTTATTTATAACTATGATAGTTTTTCTAATGATCAGCTTAAGAAAATTTTACAGCGATTGAAAACAGATATTTATGACAAAGGCTATAAGGTTTTTATTTTGCAAATTAATGGTGATAATGCGATTTATCAGCACTGTCTTTGGTTAACGCCAAAAAAAATTGCCCAGGGTTTTATGGGGGGGTGGAATATCACTTTATGGCAAAGTGAAGGTTGTTAAAGTCTGGCAATAGTAAAATCTTATTTAGGAGTTAATCTCGATGATCTCTGATTTGGTTAAAGCCAATCGGTTAAAAATTATTCTTAATAGTATTGTTGGTGCTTTTAGTGCTTTCTTTAGTATTTGGCTAATATCCTTAATTACCGATGATGCATTGGAACAGATTAGTGTTGACTTATTATCATGGACAATTAAGTTCTTCAGTGGGCTGGTTTGTTTATTTATTGTAAGTTCTTTTGCTAATTACTTAATGACAAAGTTAAGTGTGAAAATTATTTTTGAGGTTCGTAGTGCCTTAGTAAAACGAATCTTGAATACCCCTTATGCCATTTTGGATAGGATTGGAGGACATAAAGTTCAGGCCAGCTTAACATCTGATGTAAGTGATATTTCTAGGGCTATTTCTACTATGCCACAGTTTATTTATCATGTGATTACTGTGATTGCATGTTTGGGTTTTTTGGCATTCAAATCGATTGGTCTTTTTGTGGTCATCTTGGTTATTCTCCCATTAGGAATTTTGGTTTCGTGTTATTTCATCAGTAAAGCCGAAGCTTATGATGATATATATCGTGATGATTATGATAATCTTCATGAGCAGTTTAAAAGTCTGGTGGATGGGGTTAAAGAGCTGAATAACAATGAAAGACGAAAAAAATCGTTTTTTAATCGAGGTGTTTTACCATCATTAGAAAAGATTAATGATTCTGATCTTAGATCGGAAATTTTTTGGAAACTGAATGAAAATTGGGGTCAAGTACTATTATTCTTGGTTCTTGGGGCTATTTTATTTTCACATATTATGTGGGGAATAGGGGAAAGTAACGATATTCTTACCTTTATCTTTATAATGACATTCTTACTGGGGCCTGTTGATTTTATTTTATCATCCCAGGAAACTATAGTAAAAGCGCTTATATCTCTGCGTAAGATTGATCGCTTGAGGTTTTCTGAAAACTTATCAATGGAGCCAAGGTTAACCAACACAGAAGAATTTAAAGAGTGGTCTCGAATTTCCCTGCGTTCCATTAGCTTTAAGTATGCCGGTGAAGGGAACTGTTTTTCTGTTGGGCCGATTAATCTGGATATTCAGCGCGGCGAAATTATCCTTATTAAAGGCGGTAATGGCAGTGGTAAGTCAACTTTTGCCAAATTGTTGATTGGCTTATTGAATAAATCTGAAGGTGATATTTTCATAGATGATAAGGTGGTTAATAAAGATAACCGAGAGAATTATCTGAATATGTACAGTGTTATTCATTCGG
This sequence comes from Photorhabdus sp. RM71S, assembly GCF_042879355.1. Taxonomy (NCBI): domain Bacteria; kingdom Pseudomonadati; phylum Pseudomonadota; class Gammaproteobacteria; order Enterobacterales; family Morganellaceae; genus Photorhabdus; species Photorhabdus sp. RM71S. The sequence goes on from NZ_JBHFKV010000008.1 coordinate 69,372, forward strand.
ATTTTTATCTATTTGATACGGTAATTAATCGAAAAGGTGAACTTGCCGATGATGAATTAACTCGTCAATATCTGAAAAAATTGGATTTAGCAGCAAAAGTCACGGTTAAAGATGGAAAATTATCCACAACTAAGCTTTCTCATGGTCAACGTAAGCGCTTAGCGCTGGTTATCTCTTATATGGAAGATGCACCTATTTATTTGTTTGACGAATGGGCAGCCGATCAGGACCCTAATTATAGAAGATTTTTCTATCATGAATTACTTCCTGAAATGAAGCGCGATGGAAAAACTATCATTGTTATTAGCCATGATGATAAATATTTTCATATCGCCGACAGAGTTATCACGATGGATAATGGTTTAGTAGATAATATTGAAATCAATGTACACCCCGATAAAGTAGAAAATGCGGCTTTATAGCCCGCTATTGCTAAGATGTAATCATAATATACCCTATGGATTTCAAGATGCATCGCGGCGGCAAGGGAGCGAATCCCCGGGAGCATAGAGAACGATGTGACCGGGGTGAGTGAGTGCAGCCAACAAAGAGGCAACTTGAAAGATGACGGGTATAAAACATAAATATCAGGAGGTTATCATGTTGGAACTATTTGAAGATCAATTGGCTGGAATTAGAGAAAAATATGGGAGTGACTGTTTAAAAAGAGTAGAGGATATGTTTTATCCTTTACTACAACAAAGAGCGCCATTACAAGCAGATGCCAAATATATCATGCCCGGTCTTTCTACCTCGCCGTGGTTGGATACGAATTCGTTTCCGCAATTGCAGCCGTTAGTCACCTCATTGATGAATAATGCGGGTAAAATAAAACAGGAAATTAACGCAGTCATCAGTGGTGAGTCTCAATATATCACCGATTATGAGCACTATTTGGGAACTCAAAAAGATTGGAAAGCATTATATTTATTTAAAAATGGTCAGCCTAATAACGCCGTTGCCAATATTTTGCCCGCTACATGGCATATTTTTAATAATGAATTACGGGATTGGCATTGTCCTCTATTGGAAGTTCATTTTTCGGTGTTGCAACCGGGTACGGTGATTAAACCGCATTGTGATTTATGGAATTTCACCCTTAATTTACATTTTGCGGTCGATATTCCTGCTAGCAATTGTGAGATCATCGTTGCGAATGAAGCCAGATGTTGGAAAGAAGGTGAGTGTTTACTTTTTGATTACTCTTATCAGCATGAAGCTTATAACCGTTCAGATAAACATAGAATTTGTTTATTAATGGATATCTGGCATCCCAATTTATCATTTGCAGAACGAGAAGCACTGGTTTTGATCATTACCGGTATTCGTAAACTTTTTGGTTAGTTTATACCCTATGGATTTCAAGATGGATCGCGACGGCAAGGGAGCGAATCCCCGGGAGCATAGATAGTGCAGCCAACAAAGAGGCAACTTGAAAGATAACGGGTATATTTTTCTAGGTATGTGTTGCTGGCTATTGGCAACACAGTTTAAAAGGACAGCCTATTATGAATAGAAAAGGGCAGTGCATCGTGTCTGATATTCAGGAGTTTGATGACTTCATTTTTGAGCTTGACTCAGCAGAACAGACATATTTAAAGCAGGCATTTTTAAAGTCTTCTCTAAAATATGACATTGATAATTTCGAATATTTTTATTGGAAATGTTTTTATCAATCATTTAATTTGCCTGTGCGTTTACAGAAAAAACTATTTGATTTTCGAGCGTTAGAAAATGAAAATTATTTATTGATAAAGGGATTGCCTGTCCCTGATGATCTTGGCTTAACGCCTTTATCTTATGAACAAACAAATAGTTCTGAGGTAGCGGGTGTTCGTACTTTGATATCAACGATATTATCTCGAATTGGGTATATTTATTCGTTTGTCAATAAAAAGAACTTTAATTTTATCGATGATGTTTTTCCAATGGAACAATATAAGAATGTGCAATTAGGCACAAATAAAGAGTTTTTGGAATGGCATGTTGAAGATGGTTTCCATGATGCAAAAGCAGACTGGGTTGCTTTATATTGTTTGCGTGGCGACAAAAATGCCGAAACCTACTTATTTCAAACAAAGAATATTCATTTGGATGCTGAAACCATTGCTGAATTGCAAGAACCAAACTTTGAGATCGATGTCGATCCGACCTTTATGTCGAATATTGGTGGCCGCCGTCGTGTTGCCATATTAAGTCAACATAAAGAGCCAGAAATGATATTTGATCCAGCTTATATGCGTTGTTTAACACCAAAGGCAGAAGCCGCGTTGGAAAAGTTGAATCAGTGTATTAATGAAAATAGAGAGGCTTTTATATTATCTCCTGGAGAAATGTTGCTATTTGATAACCGTAAAGTCGCTCATGCGCGTAGCGAATATGAACCTCGATACGATGGTTATGATCGTTGGTTACTCAGAGCATTAATATTGGAATCAAAATTCAAAGCCAGAGATTGCTTTTATACAGGCACTTTAAGGGCAAAATAAAAATGACATCATTTAAAACAGTATTATTTAAAAAAATATCATTTAAAACAATCACATTACTGTCAACTATTCTGTTGACAATAAGTTGTGGCGGATTTAAAAGTTATTCAGAAAAGACGACGACAGCATTTGAAGCGAAAATTGTTCGTACTCATTATGGTGTCCCACATATTTATGCGCAAGACTTGGGAAGCCTGAGTTTTGGCAATGCCTATGCTCAGGCACAAGATAATATATGCATCATGGCGGATCATTATGTACGCATTCGGGGAGAACGTGCGCGTTTCTTTGGTGCTGATAGAGATAAGCAGGGGGATTCACTGAATTTAATTGAGGACTTCGGTTATAAAGCTTTAGCTTTGGTGGAACAGGCGCGTGAGAAATGGCCGCAATTAAGTACTGATTCACAGGTAATTATTGATGGGTTTGTTGCAGGTTATAATACCTACCTGTCCCATGTAAAGGAAGGGCGTTATACCTTACCAAAAGCTTGTCGAGATAAAGAGTGGGTAGTGCCTATTCAACGTGAGGATGTGCTGGCATATGTGTTTTCTATTGCGGTATTTCCTGGTTCTGCTCAATTTCTTGCTGATTATTATGCTGCTGATCCCAATAAAGATGATCAAAAACAGTTGGCTTCACAGACATCAAGGAATAATGGTTATTCCATTGGTTCGAATGGTTGGGCATTAGGCCGTGACAAAGTTGAAGAGGTCAATAGCATGTTATTGGCGAACCCCCATTTTCCTTATGAAGGCAACATGCGTTTTTGGCAAGTGCATCATGTCATGAATGGAAAGATTGATGTCATGGGAGCGTCTTTAATTGGTTTCCCGGGTATTGTTAATATTGGATTTAATCACAATATTGCCTGGACTCACACTTATTCATCGGCTGAACATGTCATTGTTTATAAAATGCAAACTGCTGCTAATAATCCGCTCAATTATGTGATTGATGGTGTTATTAAACCGGTAATGTCGAAACCAATTCATATTGACGTCAAAACCGATAGCGGTATTGAAACTGTCACGAAAGATCATTTTTATACTGATATTGGGCCTATTATTGAAAATGAAGACTTTGCCTGGTCCGAGTCTGAATTTTATGTCGTGAAAGATGTCAATCTTTACAATCTTGATATGATTGATCATTGGTTGGCGTTGAATCGAGCGGATAGTCTTGCCGATGCAAAACAATCTTATAAAGATTTTAATGGCTTGGCTTTTAATAACACGCTGTTAACTGGTAAAGAAGGCGTTGGTATTTTTATTGGTGATAAAGCTGTACCGGCATTACCTCTTGAAGCTATTCAATTATTGAATGACAACGAAACCCTAGCGGCGGCACGTGAGAAGTATGGCGTGACTATTTTACCGGGTAACTCATCATCAATGATTTTTACCGAAGCCTTGGGTTATGATCAGACCCCACAGCTTGTGGAAACATCCTATGTACAAAATTCCAATGGTTCTCACTGGGCAACGAATCTGGAACATTTGCTCGAAGGTTTTTCTCCACTTCTTGGTAACGAGCGGAAGCCACTATCATTCAGAACTCGTATGGGGTTGCAACTAATAGAGGATGCGGCGGGTGATAATAAGCGATTTTCTCTCATGGAGTTAGAACGGGCGTTATTCTCTGAGCGTTCATATTTAGCCGAACTGATATTAAAAGATGTGATTTACCTATGTGATAAAACACCTAGCCGATTAATTAAACTGGAGAATGGCATGAAGGTGGATATTACGCAGGCATGTCAATTGCTATCACAATGGAACGGTGAATTTAATGCGGATAGTCGGGGCGCGATTATATTCCGTGAATTAGCGTTTTTAATTGATCAGCAAGAACATTTTGCCGTACCGTTTGATATAGTCCACCCGGCAACAACGCCACGCCAATTAAAACAAAGTGAAGAGCTTGTTACCTTGTTAGCACGGGCGGTTGCTAATGTGAAGAATGTGGGGCTGGCTTTAGATATTCCGGTAAGTAAATTTCAATTTATTGAAAGTACCGCACCTGACGGTAAACCGGCAGGTAATCGCATGAGTTGGCCGGGGTTATTTCAAGAAGAAGGCGGCTTTAATATGATCGCGACATGGGATGGGGATGAAACCCTATTTCCTAAACATCATTATACTGTGGGTAATGATGTGGTGAGTGGTGAAGTATTGGAATCGGAGCTAACTGATCAGGGATATCATATTCGTTATGGGTCTAGTTGGATAATGTTGGTGGCATTTGATCAACAAGGGCCTAATGCGCGCGGGTTACTCACTTATTCGCAATCTTCTGATATTGATTCGCCTCATTTTGCAGATCAGAGCAGATATTATTCTCATTATAAACAGCTATTGCCGTTGCCTTATTGGTTAGAAGAAGTTCAGCAATCAACTATTTCGGAATTGATTATCCAACATTAAGTTAAGATTGCTTGGCACCGGTTCACAAGAAATTTTTTGATGTTTTTAACATATACCCTATGGATTTCAAGATGCATTGCGACGGCAAGGGAGCGAATCCCCGGGAGCATAGATAACGATGTGACCGGGGTGAGTGAGTGCAGCCAACAAAGAGGCAACTTGAAAGATAACGGGTATAAGCATTATAACTGGCTGGCTGCTTCAGCCAGTTATAGAAAATACTATTTATTCTTTGGAACGATATAAATATGATGGATTTTTCTAATTCTAGTTATCAGAAATGCGTAGAGTTCACCATGCCATCCATAGAGGATGTATCTGCTTGTATGATGAATAGAGTCCCTTTTATTATTCGAGGAGGCGCTGAACAGTGGGTAGCAAGAACAAAGTGGACATGGGACTATTTTCAGCAAAAATTTGGTCATCACCTGATAAAAGTATTTCGATCATCAAATAATAAAGATAATAAATATATGTCTCTTGGTGACTATATTGATTATATAAAAGATGTGGAAGAACCCGATCCTTATTATGCTTCTGCGTGGCCGTTTTCGCTCTATTTTAAAGAATTGGTGAGTGATTATGAGGTTCCTGACTACTTTTCTTGCTTAATTCGTCAACGTGTTTCAGACGATATTTTGCATAATGAAGCAGCATTACTATTACTTCGCTGGATTTATATGGGGCCTAAAAACAGCGGCTCTCGTATGCATTTGGATATTGCTTCTACTCATGCCTGGAATGCGGTGATTAGTGGTCGAAAAGAGTGGGTATTTTATGGGCCGGAAGAGGCAATGAAAATAGGTTATGGCAAAGTTGATGCTTTTAACCCTGATCTGGTCTTATATCCCGATTTCATTCAGGCTCAAGGAATTCATTGTATACAGAATCCTGGTGATATTGTTTTCACGCCTTGTACACACTATCATCAAGTTAAAAATTTGGTGGCGGGAATTTCGATCACTGAAAACTTTATTAATGACACGAACTTGGAGCTTGTTAAGCATTCCATAAACAACGACGATGATATATCACCTGAACAGGCGAATTTTATTCGAATGTTGATTCCTGAGTTAAGTTAACCTGAATTCTGTTTAAACCGTCACTCTCGAATGGAAAAATTCAGTGACGGTTTCTTCTTTATTTAAACAATAGGCAATGAGTCCACCTAACACGGCTAATAAATTCCTCTTGCTAGTACATGGTCGTGAACGTTCTACGACCATGATGTAGTGTGGAAAACCCGGTATATCAATAAATTGATGTGTGTAATGATGATTTATTATCTCTGCTTATCTTTATTCCATTTACAGGCCATTTAGCGGAATTGAGAAGAAACGCGGCGGGTTGTCCAGTTGTACCAATAACGAGCTTTCCGACTTTTAATGAAACGCTATATGGAATGGCATGAAAAATCTCAGGTGTAACTTCAACGAAGTTTTTAGTTAAAAACTGAATTGATTGAATGGAATCAGCTTGAAAACGCGTTGAAGTTGCCTTAAATAAAATCCAATAAAGACAATATGTTGGAGGGTATTTTTGAGAGGTTTAATACTTAAGGTTCAGTGTATGAGCGGTGATTATAAGTAATATCAAACCGTTAGAGTTAAATAAATCAGTATAAAAAATCACATGATCATTGTTTGTTGTGTGGTGAATATTGCCTTATTTGCACATAGGGAAATACCCTTGCCCGTGACGTTAATCTCTGTGATTTTGCTCGATGCTCATGAAAATAATCCCGCAGATTTTAAAAAAACAACAAATTCTGTCGTCAAAGCGACATTCCTGCATAAAGTGTTTTAACATTTGGTTGTTAAATACGTACAATCTCGTTCCTGAATGTGTTCTCTACAAGAATAGGCTTAGTTTGTCACTGATCCAATTTTACACATCGCGGAGCCGCCTGCCAGCTTGGCTCGGTATATTCGCGATACTGATGTTGTTCATTGCGCCAGTGATCTCCCGGTCACTGGAACATGTGCGCATTAGTGAGGCTCATTCATCGAAAGTGGTCGATTGCCATAGGGTGATGTCATCTGACGGTGATATGCCTTGGAATATGTCTCATTCTGACGTTTCTTCCGCATCATATGTTACTAACCATCATGATGGCATGCAGATGGGTATGCATGGTGGTGGTATGTCGATGTTGGAGGATATTGCCTGTGGATACTGCGTTTTTCTGATCCATATACCTATGCTGGATTTGGCGAATACACCGCTATTTTGGTCAACTTCGCTGACTTCACGGCCACCACCGATTCAAACCGTAGCTTCCTTTCTGCCGCATTTTATCTTTTCTGATTCGTTGCCTCGTGCTCCGCCTGAACAGATCTTATCTCATTAATTTAAACATAATGAAATGTCTTGTCCTGCTCATTATTGAGTCAGGAAAAGTCTGTTCATACCAAAAACGATTTGGTTGGATTCTATAACGTATTCCGCTGTTGATAGAAATATCTCTTCGGAAGGTGGATTCACATTAAGGAAAGATGATGTTCGAAAAAAATTCTCTTCATAAAAAAAATAGGCTATCCCATTGTATCCGTTCGGCGATGCCACTTTTTCTGCTAGCGACTTTTAATGGCTATGCGGCTGAAACTTCACCTGATTCACGTGATCATGTGCACGGTTTAAAAACCAATGATGGTGATGTGATCACGGTAACAGCACCTTTGCATTCTCCTTTGTCAATTGTCACCTCGCCAAAAACCCCCCGTCAGCCGGTTCCGGCAAGTGACGGCTCTGATTATTTAAAAACCATACCCGGATTTGCTCAAATCCGTAATGGCGGCACCAATGGTGATCCAGTATTTCGGGGCATGTTTGGTTCGAGGATTAAGCTCTTGACTGATGGCGCAGAAATGCTAGGAGCTTGTCCCGGCAGAATGGATGCCCCTTCATCCTATATTTCGCCAGAAAGTTATGATTTGCTGACAGTCATTAAAGGGCCTCAAACGGTGTTGTGGGGAGCTGGTGCTTCCGCAGGGACCGTAAGATTTGAACGTGAACATCCTCGATTTGATCAGCCGGGAGTCAAATTCAATGCCAGTGGATTGATGGGTTCAAATGACCGTTGGGATGGCAATGTAGATGCCAGTATTGGCAATGAATTGGGATATTTACGTTTAATGGCAAATAAATCCCGTTCAAATGACTACAAAGATGGTGGTGGGTATCGCGTTCCTTCACGTTGGGATAAATGGAATAGTGATCTGGCGTTAGGGTGGACTCCGGATAAAGATACATTGCTTGAGTTGACCGCGGGAAAAGGGGACGGAGAAGCTCGTTATGCTGGACGTAGCATGGATGGTTCGCAATTCAAACGCGAAAGTCTCGGTGTGCGTTTTGAGAAATCTAACCTCGGTGAAGTGCTTGATAAGGTTGAAGCCCAAGTTTATTACAACTATACCAACCATATTATGGACAATATAACTTTGCGTTCTCCGAATAGCGCCATGTCAATGGGTATGCCTTCTTCGAGTTGTAAACATATGTGTGGTATGCACATGAATATGAATCACGGTATGTCTATGCAACTGGATCGTCGCGTTGTGGGAGGGCGAGTCATGGGTACCTGGCTATGGCAAGACTTCAAATTGGAAAGTGGCGCAGATACGCAAACCAATATCCATCGTAATAAAGCAGGTAATGTATGGCAAAAGGATGCTCAATTCTATAACTATGGCCTATTTGGTGAGCTAACTTGGTATGCTACAGAACAGAGCGAATTGATAACCGGTGCCCGTCTTGATCGCAGCCGAGCAAAGAAATTTGCTGGTAATAGTGAAAAAGAGCGTAATGATACCTTGCCGAGTGGTTTTGTGCGCTTAGAGCATACTCTGGCTGATGTGCCAATGATGTTTTATGCCGGTATTGGTTACACCGAGCGTTTCCCCGACTATTGGGAACTGTTCTCGCCGACATATGGTCCGGTGGGGAGTGCCAGTGCTTTTGATGGGGTAAAAAGTGAGAAAACCACTCAACTTGATATTGGCGCTCAATATACTGGAGAACGTTTTAATGGTTGGGTATCCGCTTATATAGGGCGTGTAAATGATTTCATTTTATTTAGATATAGCCCGACAAACGCCCGCATTAGTCAGGCTGATAATATCAATGCCAATATCATGGGCGGAGAAATGGGCTTTGGTTATCAATTGACAGATCATTGGAAAACGGATGCCAGCCTTGCCTATGCCTGGGGAGAAAACCGGACGGATAACCAGCCAATGCCTCAGATCCCACCTTTGGAAGCACGCTTCGGATTGACCTATGAACGTGGTGATTGGAGTAGTACCGGTTTGTGGCGGTTGGTGAGCAGCCAGCATCGGATTGCTGTGGGGCAGGGGAATGTTGTCGGCAAAGATTTTCAAGATAGTTCAGGTTTCGGCGTACTTTCGGCCAACGTTGCCTATAAGGTTAACAAAAATGTCAAAGTGAGCGCTGGCATCGACAATATTTTGGATAAAGAATACAGCGAACACCTTAACCTTGCCGGTAATAGCACCTTTGGTTATTCAGCGAATACCTCAGTGAATGAACCCGGCCGGACAATGTGGGCGAAAGTAGATGTAAAATTCTAATGAGAAAATGGCGTCCAATTATTGGGCGCCAATATTTGTTTTCCCTTTTCCTGATCGATGACTATTTCTTATTACCGATATACGGATAAACTTTTACATAATCAACATCGAATGTTGCGGTTGTTTTATTTATCGGGCCATAACCTTGTGCTGGATAACTGCGAGGTACTTCGGAGCTTAAAATAATATATTGGTTGGCGATTGAAATTGGAACTTGATCTAATCCTGACAGATTTTGAGCAATATCATCGATATAAAATGTATAACCACTTGGTGTCCATGCCACAGCAAATTTGTGGAATTGGCCATCAACAAGTTTATTTGTAGACAATCTCTTTGACCACTCCTTATGAGCGCTACCATAACCATTCCAGTGAATAGCATGGTCATATTGATCCTGTTTCGCTTCGGCTAAATGTTCAAATACATCAATTTCGACACCTGATTTTTCTGGGTTTGTTAAATCGTGACCCATTGTCGGTGACTGGATCCAGAACGCCACTTGATTACCCTCTGCACGATTGAATCTGATAGCGGCTTCCCAATAGCCATATGCTTGTAGGAAACTTTTTTGTGTTGAAATCATGCCGCAATAATTCTGTAGCTTGCCAGAAGAACTATCGGAATAAGTTTTTATGGTTAAATGACCGTTCCGTACAATAACCGCTGATTGAGTATTAATACAATTTTTTCTGATACCCAGGCCACGGTAATCCCATTTTTGGGTATTAAGTGTTATGCCATCGAAATTATCTTCGAATGAGGGCGTGGAGCTAAATTCATTGGGGATTTTTGCCGAAGCATACCCGCAGATCAATGAACTTAATAACAACGTGTGGGTTAGCTTAATTTTCATCTATTTTCCTTGTATGTTTGACGTGAATAATAGCCATTTAGGCGTTATGACGCGTTTTCCTAGGATGAGTAACTTAATCGAATATTGGCAACAGGGTTACCGACTTAATTTATTACTCCTATGCTTTTTGTTTTTAGTTATTTTGGACGTAATTAATATTGATTGGTGAAAATGAAAATCGACAATATTGATTGGGGAGAAAGAATTGAAATAGATACAGTGAAGAAAGTTATTATGGTCAGTAAATAGAACCCCGCTCGCCAGAACGGGGTATATACCCGTTATCTTTCAAGTTGCCTCTTTGTTGGCTGCACTCACTCACCCCGGTCACATCGTTATCTATGCTCCCGGGGATTCGCTCCCTTGCCGTCGCGATGCATCTTGAAATCCATAGGGTATATAGGGTAACTCTGAATTATTTAGATGCATCCAGCGCTTGGGCAAGATCGGCAATAATATCATCGATATGTTCAATGCCGATTGACAAGCGGATCATATCTTGTGATACGCCAGCTTTAATTAACTCTTCATCATTTAATTGGCTATGCGTTGTTGACGCTGGATGACAGGCGAGTGATTTAGCGTCGCCAATGTTAACCAGTCGTACAATCAATTTTAGTGCGTCAATAAATCGTGCGCCGGATTGCTGCCCGCCTTTAATACCGAAGGAGAGGATAGCTGATGGCTTCCCATTCATATAGTGCTGAGCCAGTTCATGTTCTTGGTGGTTTGACAGCCCGGCATATTTCACCCAACTAACTTGAGGATGATCTTGCAGATAATGAGCGACTTTCAGCGCATTTTCAGTATGACGCTCCATTCTTAATGCCAGAGTTTCTAATCCTTGCAGGATAAGGAAAGCATTAAAAGGCGACAGTGCAGCTCCCATATTACGTAGCGGTACGACACGGCAATGTCCGATAAAGGCAGCCTTGCCGAATTGTTCGGTATAAACGACGTTATGGTAGGAGGGGTCCGGGGTCGTCAATATGGCAAACCGTTGCTTATGTTTTTTCCAAGGGAAATTGCCGGAATCTACAATGATGCCGCCAATAGAATTACCATGTCCTCCCATATACTTGGTTAAAGAGTGAATAACAATGTCAGCGCCATGCTCAATGGGGCGGCAAAGCACAGGGGTGGCGACAGTATTGTCAACAATTAAAGGGACGCCATGACGATGAGCCACTTCGGCAAATTTTTTCAGATCAACAATATTACCTGCCGGGTTACCAATAGATTCACAGAATACTGCTTTGGTACGATCATCAATTAGTGACTCCAATGCTGCGATATCGTCGTGTTCAGCAAATCGTGTTTCAATACCGAATCGCGGCAATGTGTGAGCCAGCAGGTTATAAGTGCCGCCATATAATTTAGCAACAGATATAATGTTATCTCCAGCGCTGGCAATGGATTGAATCGCACAGGTGACAGCCGCCATGCCAGATGCAACCGCTAAAGCAGCGACTCCTCCTTCAAGTAGAGCAACCCGTTTTTCCAATACATCATTGGTAGGGTTCATAATGCGAGAATAGATGTTGCCCTCAACCTTTAAATCAAATAGGTCGGCGCCGTGTTGAGTATCGTCAAACGCATAGGATGTCGTTTGATAGATAGGAACGGCAACAGCTTTGGTTGTTGGATCTGGGGAATATCCGCCGTGGATAGCAAGAGTTTCTGGTTTCATTTTCGATCTCTTCTTTTACGGTAAGATGACATATGTCTTTGATGGATGGTGTAAGCAGTTTTTGTTAAAACCATATACCCGTCATCTTTCAAGTTGTCTCTTTGTTGGCTGCACTCACTCACCCCGGTCACATAGTTATCTATGCTCCCGGGGATTCGCTCCCTTGCCGTCGCGATGCATCTTGAAATCCATAGGATATATTTCCGCTAATTCTTTATTAATTAAAGAAATAATTTGAAAAAGTGACTAATTATTTGCTTTAGCTATGTTAGTATTTTTATTTTTTTAATAATGTGGATGTTATCACAAAATAGTTCAATAATTTCATCCAAGTAACATTAACTATTAATATAGAAAATGGGAACAAAATACTTAAATAAATATTCAATCTTTTAGAAAGATCACAAAAATTTCTGTGAAATAGTTAGTTTTCGTTAGATTGCTTTAATTTATTTCTTCACTGTTGCCTGAAAGAAAATAGAAGGTATACTCATCGTTCTGATTTTTTCAAACTTTTTTAAATGATTTTGGTCGTAATTTATTGTTAGTATGATCAATATTGGCACTAACCAATAAATTAATGGGATTCTTATGGCTAAGTTTTCAAACCGGCGGGAGTTAAAACAACTTTTATTTTTCTCTTTCCCTATCATCGTTAGTCAGATAGCACGTACGGCAATGAGTTTTGTCGATATTGTGATGTCTGGTCACTATGCTACGGCTGATTTAGCAGCAGTAACATTAGGCAGTAGTATTTGGTTTCCTATATTTGTATTAGGATATGGGATGATTATCATGCTCGCAGCAGATGTAGCTAAGCAGAAAGCGCAACATGATGACGAAGGGATTAAAGCAAGTCTTAAAAATTACTTGTTTCTAGCGGTGATACTTTCGATACCAATAATTATTTTATTAATATTAGTTAGCTGGCTACTTTCACTCATAGGCATAGATGAGCATATTTTAGAAATTACCCAGGGCTATGTTCTTGCGATGGCATGTGGTGTTCCTAGTGTTATGATATTTAATGTTTTTCGTTCATTTCTACAAGGATTGGAAGATACGAAAACCGCCATGTATTTATCTGCTGGTGCTTTATTATTGAATATACCATTAAATTACATATTTATTTATGGAAAACTGGGTTTACCAGCAATGGGGGGCATTGGTGCGGGTATTACAACTGCGGTTATTAATAACCTAAGTGCTGTATGTCTGATTGCCTATTTTTTGCTAAAGAATAAATATCGTCGCTATAGGCCAGATTTCAGTTTACCAAAATATAAGGATTTAATCAGGACGTTTTATATTAGCATGCCAAGTGGATTGGCTCTTTTTGTTGAAATGGTATTTCTGGATGTAATTGCTATTACTGCCGCTCCTTTAGGTGCTCAAGTCATTGCTGCACATAATATTATGCTTAATATTACCTCTATCATCTATACCGTAACTGGGGGGATTGCAGCCGCCGTGACAGTGAGAGTCGGTTCCTATATTGGGAAGAGAGATAGAACATCATTAACAGGTACTATAAGGATCTCAATTGCTTTAATTTTATCTATTTCCGCAGTTATTGGCGTTTTAATCTACTATTTCGCAGGTTCATTTATTTCACTCTATACTAACGATAATGGAGTCATAATAATTGCGCTTAATATAATCTTTCTGTTATGCCTGTTCCAATTCTTTGACTCTTGCCAGGCGGCTTTATCCGGTATTTTACGGGGTTTTCATGATACCCGATCAGTATTTTACGCGCCGTTATTCGGGTATTGGCTAGTGGGTTTGCCATTGGGGTTTGTTTTAGCTTTGACAAACTGGGTAACCGAGAGTATGGGAATTATAGGATTTTGGTATGGGTTGGTTTTGGGGCTTTTTGTGAACGCTATTTTGCTGTTTATCATATTAAAGGTTAGACAGAAAGGAATGATTTCTCGGTTGGTTTCCTGACTTAACCACAGAGTATTCTAGTAAATAATTTAGGGCAATATCATGAAGTATATTATTTTAATGATGGTTTTATTGGCTTCTAATGTGTATGCGGAAAATATAGAAAAATATATTCCCAAAACGGTGTTTACAGGTATGCATTATGAGGATAAAGAAATTACTCTGAAAACACCCAGAACTGTTGAGGAGTTTCGTAACTTAGAGAAACTTGCAGCAAAAGGGAGTGCTGATGCTAATTTTTTGTTGGGGCGTTTATATAGTGATATTTCATTACCAAGTTCGGAAAGGGATTATCAAATAGCTAAATATTATTATGAGAAAGCCTTAGATTTAGATAACAATCACATATTGGCTTTATTTTGGTTAGGTGTGGTTTACGAATCTGGAGATAGCGATAAGCAGGATGCAAAAAAAGCATTAGAATTTTACGAAAGAGCCGGTAGCCAAGGTCTTTTAAAGGCATACAATAATATGTCTGTCATTTATTTACATGGTGATGGTAATGTTCCACAAGATTTAGAAAAGGCGAAAATATATTTCCAGAAAATAGCTGATATGGGGGATAAAGAAGCTAAGTTTTCTTTAGAGCATTGGGATATCATAATGATACAGTTAGGATATAAAGAACCTGAATGATATTCATATCAGTCTGATCGTTATTATATCTACATTTAATTCCCTATCTAAAGATGGGGGATTTTATTAAATTATTTAAATGATTTATCTAACTCTTTCAGTTAGTATAAAATACTATCAATATTGCTATTTGACAGCTTATTCATAAAAATCATTTTATAAAGTTATGATTATTAAATCTGTTATCAATAAAGATTTATATTTAAGTCAGAATTTGAGTTACATTCTTAATATATTTATTTTACTCAGTTTAGTAAGTAATATATTTATATTTTGGATGGTTGTTTTTCCTATTTGATAATATATTTGCCTTTGGAAAAATAGGAAACTATACTTTCTTCTGGTAAGAAAATGGAAAATGGCTTTGAAGTTGAAGATTGAGAATGTTCAAAATGAACCTCGTTCAGCTACAGAGTATTCTGATAAATAATTTAGGACAATCTCATGAAATATATTATTTTAATGATGGTTTTATTGGTTTCTAATGTATATGCGGAAAATATAGAAAAATATATTCCGAAAACGGTGTTTACAGGAATGAATTATGAGGATAAGGAAATTACTCTGAAAACACCCAGAACCGTTAAGGAGTTCCGTAACTTAGAAAAAATCGCAGCGAAAGGGAGTGCTGATGCTAATTTTTTGTTGGGGCGTTTATATAGTGATAGTGCATTAGTAAGACCTGAAAGAGATTATCAAATGGCTAAATATTATTATGAGAAAGCTTTGAGCTTAGATGGAAATCATATGTTGGCTTTATATTGGCTAGGTGGAATTTATAAATATGAAGGTAGAGATAAACAAGATGTGGAAAAAGCAATAGAACTTTATGAAAGAGCAGGTAGTTTGGGTCTTATAAGGGCATATAACAGTATTGCTATCACTTATTTACATGGTGACGGCAACGTTTCCACAAGATTTAGAGAAAGCAAAAATGTATTTCCGTAAGATGGCTGATATAGAGGATGAAGAATCTAGATATATATTAGAACATTGGGACATAATACTGATACAGCAGGGATATAAGGAGCCTGAGTGATGCTCATATTTTAACCTAACAGCTATCATATCTACATAAATTCCCTGTCGAAAGGTAGGGGATTTCTCTGATTTTATTTAAATAACTTAATTGAATTCTTTCATCTTGGAGCTAAAAGAGTATCAATATTGCCATTTGATTATTTATTTTATAAAAAATTACAGTTAATTTTAATTTACTTTAAAAAACTGTGGTTATTTAATTTTTCATCAATGGTAAATGATATTTAGTTAGAGTTTAAGTCATGTCAGTAATGTTTTCGTTTTAGTGAATTTAATAATTTATATATTAGTGATCATTCTCGTAATAAATATATTTATATCTGGAAAAATAATTTTTCCTATTTAAATCATTTAGATGAGATATATATTTTTGATTTTTATTTATCATTGTTAAGTATTTCTTAATTAATG
Organism: Photorhabdus sp. RM71S; assembly: GCF_042879355.1. Lineage (NCBI taxonomy): Bacteria > Pseudomonadati > Pseudomonadota > Gammaproteobacteria > Enterobacterales > Morganellaceae > Photorhabdus > Photorhabdus sp. RM71S. The sequence continues at coordinate 85,460 of NZ_JBHFKV010000008.1, forward strand.
TGAAATAGCTAATTTGGTGTTATATAGTTACCATGTGAACAATAACATTATAATTAATTTAATATTGAAATAATTTCTTATTTATACATCTATATGTATTGATTTTTTTACACACGTTATGGGTGATTCATCTAAGATTATATCCGTTGCTATATTAAGGTTATGGTAAATATTTATTTAATAATTAAATAGTTAGCTTTATTAATTGCCATTCTATACAAATAGATACGATTGTTTTATGATAATGATTATCATTTCATTTTTTATTAAAAGTACGTTAATATGCGCGCCAGTCTTCGGACGGTGCTAAAACTATGTAATAAGCAATACTCTAACATTTAATTAGTTAACATAAGGAATATGCTATGAACAAAGTTAAAGTGTTAATTGCAGTATTAGGTACATGTGGATTAGTAACACAAGCTATGGCTGATCCAGGTTTTGGGCAAACACAACAGTTTGATAGTCAGAAACAAAGTATCCAGGTAGGTGTGACTGATGCACGTGGTGGAGGTCATCCGACTCCGGGTGGAGAACCGGGAATAGGAGTTCAGTCTATTTGGGGGGGGAAAATTACTAGCTTTTCAAATCTTGCAAGTTATGCCGCAGCGGATGCAAATGGAATTCACAAAATTTCTATGCCGGGATCAGGTAGCCATAGTGGGATGGGGGTGTTCAATTTCAGTAAAGTGGCTAATGCTGATGTTTATTTTGGTGAATGGTCACAAAAAGGCACGGTAGATGATACTACTCATACCGCCTATTATTCTGGTAAAGATGTGACAACTAATTTACCTACCGGTGGCGTAGCAACTTATACGGTTAAAGGAATTAACCAATATAGTGGTAGCAATGCCCTGCATGGGACATTTACTGCTGATTTCGGTCAGAAAAGGCTTACTGGTTCAATAGCAAATAGTGCATTGACCGTTGGTATTAATTCTAGGATTAGAACAGATGGTTCATTTGCGGGTAGGGCGACTGCTGGAAATGTTGTAGGGACAAACAGCGGTCACTTCTTTGGCGATAATGCAGCTAGTTTAGCTGGGGTGGCTAAATTTGATGCGGATCACAGTAAAGATACTGCCTTTGGTGGAACTAAAAATCCATAATATGAATTTGTATTAGCTGAATAAGGCAAAGTTCATATGGGCTTTGTCTTATTTTGTTTATTTATCGGCTCGACTATGAAGCAGTGATATTCCGATGTTAAATATACCCATTATCCGTTTTTCCATATTGATCAATTGCTTGTTTATTTATCCCTCTTTGGTTCTGGCAGATGAAGATACCGGTAGAAGATTGTGGCATAACGTACAACGGAATTTACAGGATCAAGAAAAAGCGCTGGTCACGGATGAAACTGTAAATAAAAAAACGGATCATTTATCGATAGTACTTAATGGTCAGACTTTTAGTATTGAGAATAATGTGAATGATATTGGTCAGGCGCTCTATTTAGCCATTAATCATCAACAAGTGAAGGATGTCGAGCGCTTTTTGTTGATATACCAGAAGTTACCTGGACATGATATCCAATTGGTCCGTTTTGCTCGGGCAAATCTGGCGCGCTCTCAGGGTGACTTGGCAGCAGCAGAACAGCATTATCAGGCCATCTTGCAGCAACAGCCTGATTTTACCCGTGCTAAATTAGAGTTAGCTAGAGTCTATTATGAGAATCAAAAAAATAGAGAAGCTAGTTTACTATTTAATGAAATTTCAGCGGCTAGTCGCGATTATGAAAATAAATTACCACCGGCAGTCATTAAGAATATAACTAATTATCAGGAGGCGATTAATTTTCGCAATGCTTGGCGTGGGTCTTTTTCCGTGGGATATATCTTTAACGATAACACGAATATGTCGCCGGATAAGCCTCCTGTTTGCACACTTTATCGTGAAAATGGTGAGTGCGCAGTTGAACGTAATTTGCCTATGGCAAAGAAAGCAAATGGTATAAGTTATGATGCTACGTTGCGTAAGATATATCCGCTGAGTGGTCACCACGGTGTCTTTTTACGCTCGATGACTTATGGAGAAAGTTACCGTTATCATAGTGAGGAGAATGAAAATACCACTTCTGCTTATTTGGGCTATAGCTATAAAGCGCAAAAGGATGATTTCCTAATAGGGCCAGTTGTTGAGTTTAATTATGTTGGTAACCATTCTCGTTATCGTACTACGGGAATAAAATCCGAATGGATGCATATTCTATCTAAAAATCTGGTATTGAATTTGGAAGGAGAATATAAGCAGTTTCGTTATCATAAACTTTATAATCATAATGACGGTAATATGACCTCTGTTTATGCCACCTTATCTTATTATTTAACTGATCAAACCATTACCTTTGCAGGGGGGGATTGGGTTAATAAAACCAGTGTTGAGAGAGTAGATGATTATCAGCAAAAAGGTGTGCGAGCAGGCATTTCCACTCAATTGTATCCGGGAATTAATGCAGTGGTATTTACTGCATTGCGCCAGCGGCAATTTGGTGATTACAGCGTACCTCTAAATGCACGTCGTAAAGATAATGAACAATTCTATGCGGCAATTGTGAGTATGCCTAAATTTGAAGTTTTCGGTTTAACCCCAGTAATTACTTATCGATTTAGAAAAAATAGTAGTAATGTTGATTGGCTCTATTCCTATAATAAGAATGAAGTTTTAGTCAAGTTTGAAAAGTATTTTTGATACTGGTTGAAGTAACAAGTTATTTCAATCCACACTATGGCAGATAATGATTATGTATAAATTAAATAATAAATATAGCAAAATAACATTCATGCTGGTGTTGGCCTACAGTATGATGCCTTATCGTGCTGATGCAGAAACACTAGTAACCCCGGCTCAATCATCTAAACAGTCCGCTGAAAATAAGGCTGACCTCGGTAAAATTAACGTTTCAGCGACCAGTGAAAAAGATGAGGCAGGTTATGATGCGGTTTATGATAAAGATATTACCAATATTTACTTGGGTAAGGATTTGGTAGAACGCTATAAGGGCGCTTCACCGGCGGATGTTTTAAAAAGTGCAGTTGGCGTATTTAGTGGTGATTCGAGAAACAGTGGCGCATTAGATCCTAATATTCGAGGTATTCAGGGGCAGGGGCGGGTTCCTGTTACCATTGACGGTACTGAACAGGCAATTACCACCTGGCGTGGTTATAACGGTGCGAATAATCGTAACTATATTGATCCTAATTTGATCAGCAGCATTGAAATAGAAAAAGGTCCATCATTGACACGTGGAGTAAAAGGTTCGATCGGTGGGGCGGTAATGATCAAAACTCTGGGTATTGATGATGTGGTACCGATAGATGAGCAATTCGGTATTAACTTGAAATTGGAAACCAGCAGCAATGCAGTTAAGGAACGTGTACCTCATCTACAATTGGGACAAGATTATCGAGATGTTCCCGATTTTAATCAAGGATTTAATTATGTTGATCCTGCGTTAGAAATTACGCCAAAAACTTCAAAAGATAATAAATTATTGGGCCTAAAAGATAATGCGATACGTCTGGCGATAGGTACCCGGCAGGAATATTTTGATTTAATGGCAGCTTATAGTTATCGCAGTAAAGGAAACTATTTTGCCGGCAAGGGTGGTGCTCATCGCTATGATGAGCCCATTAATAAAAAGGATATAGAGATCCTTGATGGTGGGACCCGGTCATATGATCCTTATCTGCCTTTTGTGGCACGTATATATCGCCCTGGAAATGAGGTGCCGAATACTTCCAGTGAAATGAAGTCTTGGTTGTTTAAAAATACCTGGTATCTGGCTAATCAACAGACGATTGGGTTTGGTATCCGCGATACTAAAACGATTTACGGGGAGATTATGCCTTCGCGGCTTGGTTGGGTTCGGGCTGAAAATAATGTTGTACCACAGTGGCCGCTGGCGAATGTACATCAGCAGGCATTTAATCTGGATTATAAATGGAAACCTGACGGGAACAAATGGGTTGATTTTGATATGAAATTTTGGATTACCCGTACTATCAGCGATACCAATACTGCCGGGGGATATCCACGTGAACCGCGAGAGCGGGATGAAGCTTGGGATGTGGGGGGGCGGCAGGAAAGAAATCCGAATAAAGATGGTCGTCTGGTAGATACTGCTTCTACTAATACCCATAATAACCGTTGGGGAATTGATCTCTCTAATGCTTTCGAATTGACCTCAAATTTAGATTTAACCTTGTCAGCTAGTCTGCAACAGGAACGTTTAGGTTCTCATGATGATTATGAAGGGAAGAATTTTTCTAGTTTTCGATCACCACCAAGAAAAGGACGCCGTCAGGAGAATAATGTTGCCTTTAATTTTGACTGGCGTCCTACCCCGTGGCTGGCATTAAGTGCCGGCGCTAGGCGAATCAGTTATTGGTCTAAGGATGATTTTTTAAATGAACGTTTGGCGGCTCGTGATATTGGTTATAGTAAGGATAAAAAGTTGGTTGGCCAAGGGTTGCGATATCTGAGAACACTTACCGACCGGGAAGCTGAACTATATAAAAAGTTTGATGAATGTTTTGAGTGTCTGACTGATGATGAATTTAACGAATACACTGATAAAAAATTTACAAGTTCAAAAACACGAGATTCAATTCTTCGCCCTATGGTACCGGTAGACGTGCTTTGGAAATATCATGACGATGGTAAGTTATATAAACAAAATAATCCCTATTTTAATGGGAAACTTGATATGAACGAACGCGTTATTGATCCTGTGACGAATAAAGAAGTGTATAAATATGAATACAGTACCGTTCAGCAGAATAGCCGTTATATTGATGACTCTGGAGAAATATTGAGTACTGGTGATAGTGGTGTTTATAAAGCAAAAAGTGAGCAGGAGCGTTGGTCTAAACAACCTAAACGTAAAGATCATGCTTGGGCGCCGGTATTTTCCGCAACGGCTTATATCTCTGATAATGCACGTATCTATACCCGTTATGCCGAAGCAGTACGTATGCCGAGTATCTTTGAAGATACCGTTGGCTTTTCCTCCGGTTTGACTGATAAACCAGCACGCGCTTTTAAACCTGAACGTAGTAAAACAGTGGAAGTGGGTTATGTGCATGATTTAAGTCAGTTATTGGGTGCGGAGCGTAATGCGGATATTAGATTCGCTTATTACAATACTGTCATTGAGCATGTTTTTGATCGTGACAGTAACTTTGTATTTACTCAACTAGATAAACAGAAATTATCCGGTTTAGAACTACAGGGACGTTATGATAACGGTAGTTTCTTTACCCATTTTGGCCTATCTTATAATCTTAAGAATAAAGTTTGTGATAAAACTGCATCGCTTATGTTAGATCCAAGAAACCAGTTTGGTGTTCCTGAATGTATTGATGGCGGTTTTCCCGGTGGTTTTTTAAGGACAACTATTCCACCTCGTTATTCTCTTAATCTGAATATTGGTGGCCGGTTATTGGATGAAAATTTAGAGATCGGTAGCCGAGTATTATACCATAGCAGTGTGGAGAATAAGGATGAAAAATGGTTAATGAAAAAAATGCCCGGTGTTTATAAAGGGATAAGTAATAATCCGATGCGCTGGAATTCGGTAATGACTGTAGATGCTTATATTAATTATCAGGTTACGCCAGATGTAGTCGTTGAATTATCTGGCACCAACTTAACCGATCGCTATTATCTGGACCCGTTAACGCGTTCCATGATGCCAGCGCCTGGTCGGACGTTTAAGCTTAGTGTCACCAGTCGGTTCTGACTCTTTAAAGGAGATTTGCCGGTTGCGGTTAAGCGCGCTGGCAATCTCCACAGATAATGAACGGAAAGATGGCTTGAAGTTATGATGAAAAATCGTATTTATATTGGCTTGTGTGCTTCCTTACTGTTACATGCGGGTATTGTTGGATTTATGGCGCGGCATTTACTGCGTGATGACAGTGCGAATAATCAATCAGTGAATTCGCCAATAATTAGTATGTCAATAGAAATGGTTGCTTCGGCAGCACCGGCCGGACAGGAACAACCTGTAGAACCGGAACCTATTCCTCCCCCGTTACCGCCAGAGATAGTGGTAGCGGAATCACCACATGAGGCAAAAATAGTACTTAATAAGCCAGCGGATAAGCCACGCAAACAGGAACGTCCGAGGCCACCGCCAGAAAAGCATGTGGATGCTAAACCGAAGGACAAATCTCAGCCACAGAAAAAACCGGTAGAAGAGCCTCAACAAAAACAGGCAGAGCAAACGGAAGGTAACTCTCAGTTAGCGGGGAGAGATGCTGTGGATTCACAAGCAGGCGCCCGTCAGGCGACGACCAGTCAACCGATGACGGGCGTGGGAGCTGATGAGTTACAAAGCTATCAGGCTGCCTTGCGTCGTGAAATTGAAAAACATAAACGCTATCCGCGTCGGGCTAAGAAAATGAAGCAACAGGGGATAGTTCAGGTCAGGTTTAGCTTGCTGGATAGTGGCGATTTGACGAATCACCAATTAGTACAGAGTTCAGGCGCTGATGAATTGGATCGGGCAGCCCTTGCGGCGATTCAACAAGCTCGATCGGTAGGATTGAAACCGGCTGGTTTGCCAAAAGAGCTTACCTTAGCAATAGAATTTAATTTGAAATAAATATATACCCTATAGATTTCAAGATGCAGCCAACAAAGAGGCAACTTGAAAGATAACGGGTATAGGTTTGGGCAGCGAAGAGGCTGTCGCTGCCTTGATAATAGTGGCGTCATGTGGGGATAGTGTGAGTTAGATAGCTTTGGCGTTCGGCCGTTCAATTCGCATATGTAATAACGGAAACGGATTACCTTGACCGTCAATTTCTGAGCGGTTGAAAACGCTAAATCCTTGGTGCTGATAGAAACCTACTTCTTGAACATTTTGTTCATTAACATCAAGTTCATTGATACCTAATTCGCTAATAGCAAAATTCAGCAATGTTTTGCCGATGCCTTTGCCACGGGAATCTGGAGTGATAAACAACATTTCAACTCGATGCTGATCAACGCTAATAAAACCCTCAATTTCGTGTTTATCATTTATCGCTTTATAAACCGTCAGCATCGGTAAATAGATATGCAGAATCAATGGGCGTAGTTGATTAATATATTCGTCAGATAAAAAATCATGTGTTGCTCGTACCGAGGCTTCCCAGATTTCGATCAGTTTATTGAAATCGGCCTTCATTGCTTGCTGAATTTTCATATTCATTCTTCTTAATCTTTTATTTTTCTGAACTGAGATGAATTGATGCTATCACGTTTGTAGTGATGGATCGCTTCAGATATTACTTAAAGCTATCCATTATTCCTATCAGAATCTTATTCTGTCTGTTTTGTGATCTATTTCATGAAGCAGAGGAGAGAATTGAATCAATTTGGTCTAATATTACTTTTTATAGATAGTTGAATTTTAACCAAATTGATTAATTGAACAATCAAGCAACACTAAACTTTAAAACCTAAAAAAACAGTGCGGGATTCTCTCTGTTGCTAACTATAATGAGGTATTGGTTAATCAAAAAGGGGACTGCGTCATATCTCATTAACGTAGTTTCTATTCGGATTGATCATTTTAGTTGAACGGCTAGTTCAATGATAAATATAAAATAACTTCTTGAGGATCATATTAATGAAAAGGGCATTTATATTTACACCAGGCGTGTTAGCACTTTCGATAAGTGCAATTTCTAATGCACACACTTATGACCAGCTATATGTTTTTGGTGATAGTTTGAGTGACAGCGGAAATGGAGGTCGATATACGATCAATGGTACAACCAGTAAGTTGTATAATGATCTTATTGCTCAACACTTAGGGACTAAACTGACCAATTCTAATAGTGGGGGGAATAATTACGCAGTAGGTGGAGCGACTGCTGTTTCTGATTTAAATAAAGATCACAACACTCAAAATCAGGTAGATAATTATCTGGCAAGCCACGGTGGTCGTGCTGATCCTAATGGCATGTATGTTCACTGGATTGGTGGTAATGATATTCAGGCGGCATTGGGAGATTTGGGTAAAGCGCAAGGAATAATTGATAAGAGTGCAAAAGCCGCTGCATTCCAGGTACATACGCTTCTCAATACGGGGGCTGGGTTGGTGATCGTACCTACGGTTCCTGATGTTGGTGTCACTCCGAAGCTTATGGAGACCATTATCTCTAGAGGGCTAGAATCTAAAGTTACCTCAGGCAAACTTAAGGAGGCGATGGATAAAGTTCATGCGGCAGTCAACAAGTATCCAACAATCGATGAAGGCACCCGTCTTCAAGTTATCCAAGGTGTTTTCAAAAATATCGGACTTGAAGCTTCAGGGGGGGATGCTAAAAAAGCGGAGGAGATAACTCAACAATTGTTTGGTACTTATGAAAAAGTAAGCCGTAGTGCGTCAGAGCTGGTTGATAGCTACAACCAATTAGAAGATATCGAACTTAGCCAGAAGGGCGGCAATATTGTTCGAGTTGATGTTAATGCACTTTTACATGAGGTCATTGATAATCCTTTACGTTATGGTTTTTCCAATACAGTAGGTTATGCTTGTGCTCGGACTGTTAATGCCAGTGCTTGTTATTCCGATGTTCCCGGTTTTGATGCCAATCAACTCTTTTTATTTGCTGACGATTTTCATCCAACTCCAAACGCACAGCGTATGATTGGTGAGTACACTATTTCAATCCTTAATGCTCCACATCAGGCTATGTCACTGACGAATACCAACAATGTGCCGGTGAAGGGGGCGCTTGCTTCTCTTGACGGCCGTTTGCAACAGTTACGTAGCGTGGGTAATGACCAAGGTAAAATAGGCGTATTCGGTGGTTATAGTGGTAATCACAACAGTACACTGACTCTGGGTAGTGACTATCAGCTCACGGATAATATTCTGTTGGGGGGAATGATCTCTCGTTATCAGGATAAGCGCTCAGTTAATCATTTTCACGCTGATGGTCGTGGTTATGTCTTTACCACTTATGGCTTATGGCGTTACTACGATAAAGGTTGGATTAGCGGCGATCTTCACTATTTGGACATGAAATATGAAGACATTACGCGTGGTATTGTGCTCAATGAGTGGCTGCGCAAGGAGCATGCTTCGACTACCGGTCATCAGTGGGGCGGACGCATTACTGCGGGTTGGGATATTCCGCTGACATCTACAGTCATGACCAGCCCGATTATCCAATACGCTTGGGATAAGAGTTATGTTAAAGGTTATCGTGAATCAGGTAAGAGCAGCACGGCTATGCATTTCGGCGATCAACGTTACGACTCTCAGGTCGGAACATTAGGCTGGCGTCTGGACACCAATTTTAGTCGTTTTAATCCCTATGCTGAAGTTCGGTTTAACCACCAGTTCGGTGATAGTCGTTATCAGATTAGTAGTGCCATTAACTCAACTGAGACATCTTTCGTTAGTGAAAGTCAAAAGCAGGACACCAACTGGCGTGAATACGTTATCGGCATGAATGCTGCTATTACAAAAGATTGGGGCGCTTTTGTGTCAATATCACGTAATGATGGTGATGTTCAGAATCACACTTATGCTTTCAGTTTAGGTGTTAATGCCAGTTTCTAATTTCTGGTTAAAAGATACAAGTTGATAAAACAATAGCTTCCTGCTTATCGCAATAGTGTGGTTGTTGTCGCAGTAATGCCCGATCACCTTGTCGGGCATTTTTCATGACTAATTGATATGACTACTTTATAGCTTAGGTTGTTTGTAAATATCAGGTCGGACAATTTGCCAAACAAAGTTTTCTTCGTTTACCGGGGAATAACCCATTTTTTTATACAGCCACGGCGCCATAGAAGTGACTAGCATAATATGACGAAGCTGTGCTATTTGGGGATGTTCCAGGCAACATGTCATTAGCCAACGTCCTAATCCTAATCCTCGATAGTCGTCTAAAATAAAAACATCACTAAGATAACCAAAGGTTGTGAAGTCAGTCACGATACGAGCAAATCCTATCTGCTGAGTATCTTTATATAGACCAAAGTTCAAGCTATTTTCGATCGACAACTTAACTGTCTCCTTGTCGATCCCTTCTGCCCAAATGGAGTTCGTCAGAAACTGTTGTATGATCGTAATATCTAATTTATTTTTATCTGTAGTGACAACATATCCATCCTTTTCCCAACGATGCAATTTTTCCATTCTGGCTTCCTCTGAAATAAAATGATAATAATTGATTATGATATCTCTGCACTTGAATGCGTTGTTGAGACTTTTATCATAGAAAGAATATAGCGATTTGAATGAATAACACCATAGGGCCGTATGTCGTCTCTTCAAGTTTTCGACTATATAGACTGGCCCTACTGCACAGAGCAGACATCCTTTTCTTCAGATTTGTTTGACATTAGATAGATTTAATTTTGTCTTCCGGTATATACCATCGGAGAGAATTCTTAATGGGAGACGGAGTTACCATAACTAATCCTTTGTTAGCCAGTTTCAATAACAGATAACGTGCTTTGTAGATGGTGAAATCGCATTGTTCCGCTACATCACGCGTACTAGGCCATGATTCTGGTGGGGGAGCCGCTTGCATTTTACGAATAGTACATAATTCGGATATGACATTGAGTATTTGATCCGTCTGGGAAGGTTGAGTCGAATCTTTCCGGTTTTCCATATTAACTCCAGGCTTTATTGAACCCAGTTGGATATCTTGAGCAATTAGGATAATCCAACGGTTAATTTCAACACATGAGGGCAATCTGAATGTCCTATTCAGTCATAAAGAATTGCCGGGTATATCCTGTTTTGTCAAGGTTGGTTTTTATACGATGCAGAACGATTATATCGAAAAATTGAAATTTTAGATCTTTTAATTTGAAAAACAAATTGCATAAAGTATTTTATTCTTATATAGATATAATTTGCGACACTATAGATCGCAAATGATCGTATTGAAATGTTATCTAAGTATTTTGTTGTGAAATTATTTGGATTTGTATTTTTTGTTTTTATTAATTGAATTATTCTGTAATACTTTAAAGGTCGATAGGGTCATTGTTCATATATAAATATTTTTTATGGTTTATTCCTTACATCAAATTTTTTCTAATCTTGATAAGATTAAAATAGGATCACCAATAAAATTATTTATTTAAAATATGTTGTTTTTTTATGCTGATATTAATCGTTATTAGATTAATCGTAATAATTCGAAATGAAACTGAATAAAATTATAATAGCGGCCATGTTAATATTGGGTGTTGTGACTGTTGCAAATAAAGCTGATCGAAGCTATATCACAGTGACCTTTAATGGCGCTATTATTGCTATACCTTATTCTACCGATCAGGATCTTCTTGGTAAAACTATCAATCAGGGGAAATTTTCCAACGTAGTATTGAAAAAAGCGAGAGCTTCAATCCATAAAAGTCTTGAGAACCATTTGGTAAATTGCAGATTACAACCAGTAGTTCACCAGTTATTATCCAAGGCAACATTGAAAATATTGCTGGCTTTACCTTGGGTGACTAATAAGACTGATAAATCTTTGAAGTTGTGCCAGCGAAAGAAGCTTCATATATTCAGATTAATGATAAATTTTACTTTTTAATAACTATTTCTTGATTGTGAGACAAGTGAGGTCTGATTATTTTCAATAAAATTTTGGTGTTTAAGTTATCCCCACTATATAATTTTTCATTCATTATATCTCTCAATATTGAATTACTTTCATATCAATCTTATCTCTTTTCTATATTAATATAAAATTAGTAAATAATAGAAATAAATAAAAAATATTTTTAATATTAATCTTTTTGTATAATGATATAGTTTAAATGAGTAATTTATGATGGTTTATCCAATCTATAATTAATGTTATAAGGTTGTAATTGAGTCATTTATTCATAAAAGTAATTGATTTATTGGATATTAATTGTGTTTTTCTTGCACAGTAATATTGATATTTTTAATAAATTAATTCTATTATATAAATAAGTAAGATGTTTGTTAGATAAATATCAGTAAATATTAATTGAGAAATATTCTTGCAATACATCATCTGTAAATAAAATTAAACATTAATAACGTGACTTTATTGTTGATTTATGTTAACAATTATAAATATAAAGCATCTATTTTAATGTTAATTTTTCCTTGTTAATTATTATCGAAGAATGAATATATACCCAATGGATTTCAAGATGCATCGCGACGGCAAGGGAATGAATCCCCGGGAGCATAGGTAACTATGTGACCGGGGTGAGCGAGTGCAGCCAACAAAGAGGCAACTTGAAAGATGACGGGTATAGGTTTTTAACCGTTTAATAACGTTGTAAATACCTGCTTTCCTTTAGCATTGATTGTTATCTGCTCTGTTAAAATAGTGATTTTGGTTTTGTATTTTCTAATGAAAAAAGCATGAAAAATAACAAAAATGTGAACAAACATGGCAAAACATCGTTTTTCGGACAACATTTTTTTGAGCTGTATATGGATCATGTGGAGCATTGCTCTGGGATTCTATCTGGCTGGTAATTTTTTTGGCTGTACAGTGACAGCGATTCTCTCTTTTTTGGCTCTAATATTTTGCTTTATTCACATGAGGTCGAGATTAAAAACTATGTTTGGAAAAAAAGCAGAGGCAGCGGCTGTTGAGCCGGTATCTCAATTTGTTGATGATAAAAAGAACGCCGGTGCAGAAGCTCGTCGTTGTACTATTGTTGCCAAAAGTTCGGTATTTAAGGGTGATATTGATGTAGAAGGTGATATACAAATCTGGGGCAAAGTGATTGGCAATATCCGGGTGAAAGAGGGCGCGATCCGCATTATGCATGCTGGACGGGTTGAAGGTGAACTTAGCGCGCCAGAAATCATTATTGATGGTGACGTTGTGGGGACTTGCTGTGCAGCAACGTTGGATATTCTTGAACATGGTGAGCTGCGCGGAATCAGTCGTTGCGGCAGTATGTCTATCAAGCGCGGAGGCCTGTTTTTTGGGCAATCGGAACAGGTTGAAAACAAGACAGCATCTGAACGTGTTGTGCCAATAAAAGATACCAATAATGATAAATCTAAAGATAAGGCCACGGTAAAAACCAGTGCTTGATAAACCAGGCCCGTGTGATATCTGATTCAGATCCTTCCGGCACGGGCCACTTCCCTTTTAGTTTTTAACGAGTTGTTCTATTTTCTCTTTAGTTTTGTTTATTGTAGTAATCTTATACCCTATGGATTTCAAGATGCATCGCGACGGAGAGGGAGTGAATCCCCGGGAGCATAGCAAACTATGTGACCGGGGTGAGCGAGTGCAGCCAACAAAGAGGCAACTTGAAAGATAACGGGTATATCTATTTAATTGTTTTAATGACTCTGATTAAAGTATGTGGTATGCCGTATAGGTAGGTGTTCTGTTTGTTAACTAATATTGGGAGGAGGAGAATATGGCTGTAGTGTTGGAAACAGACAGATTAATCATGCGGGCATGGAGAGAGGAAGACAGATTACCATTTTGCTATTTGAATAGTAACGTAGAAGTCATGGAATATTTTCCTACCACCTTGACGGCGGAACAGAGTAATACCATGGTGGATAGAATTATCCAGAGATTTGAGCAACAGGGAGGTTGGGGATTATGGGCTGTGGAGCTGAAAGAAACCGGGGATTTTATTGGTTTTGTCGGTTTGAATATTCCTATAGCGGAATTACCGTTTTCACCTTGTGTTGAAATTGCATGGCGTCTTAATAAGCCATTTTGGGGTAGAGGTTATGCCAATGAAGCAGCACGTAAGGCATTGAATTTTGCTTTCACCCAATTGAAACTTGAGGAAATAGTTGCATTTACGACAATTTCCAATTTGCGATCTCAAAAAGTTATGGAGCGGCTTGGCATGGTAAAAGATGAAAATACTTTTTTGCATCCTTCATTACCGGATGGGCACCCGCTTCATGAACATGTGCTTTACCGGATTCGTCAATAATAGCGTTATTCTCTTTTCTGGTTTTCGTTACTTTGATGTTTTATACTATTGCTGCATAGATATGTATCTTGGAAATTCAAATGAAATATGAGTTAGCTGTTATGGCGGCCTTGACTAAATTAGATCATCCTAATACCCGTTCAATTGTAGAAGCGACAGGGATATCTGAACGTAAGGTGCAACAGGTTTTGCAAATATTGCAACAAGACTTAGAGGTAAAGATTAACCGTATTAGAAATGGGAAGGTTAGTTATTTTGAAGTTATTTCTTGGGGGATATTTGAAAGCGGCCAGGTGATTAACTGTAAATTGAGCGATTTGGATCTGGCTAAGTTTAAATATTCCCGTCAGCAAGAGAAAAATATTAGAAACCAAAAGAATAGAAGAGCAATAATGACAACTTATAATGAAAAAAAACATTATTTTGACCGTGTAAAATTAAAAAACTATAGAGATAGCATGCGCCTTGAAGGGATGAATATTGTTATGAATAGTTTGCCTGAAACACCGAAAGAGCAAAAAAATCTTAAAGATAAACTCATTAGGAAATATAGTTTACAATGAGGTGGTTATGATAGATAAATATGGAGCAGGGCAAGATCCCTACACATATCCGGGTATAGACACATTGATTAATAAATTAGGTATTCGTGATCCCATTGTGCTTGAACAGGCAGAAAGGGAACTCACTGAACTTGCTATATTGAATATTTCATTCCAGGAACCTCCTTACGATTTGGTCTTTTGGTGTCAACTTCATAAACAGATATTTTCTGACTTATATGATTGGGCTGGTCAGCTAAGGATAATTGATATATCTAAAGGGGATACCCGTTTCTGTCATGCTAAATGTATTGAGATAGAAGGGAATAGGATATTTGATATGCTAGAGAATGAAAATTATCTTGTAGGATTAAACTATCAGAAAATTATTAGAAAACTTGCTGAATATTATGCAGAATTAAATGTGATTCATCCTTTTAGAGAAGGAAATGGCCGAACACAGCGACTATTATTTGAATATATTGTTATAAACTGTGGGTATAAAATCTCTTTCGAATCTATAGATGCTAAACATTGGATTGAGGCTAATATTTCTGCTTATCAATGTAACTATCAGCCATTAATAAGGATTTTTGAAAATTGTGTCTCTTAAATTATATAATTTTGAGATGATATAATGAATTATTTACTAGTATTTTTTATCTAAGATTTTTGGTGACTTCAACTATTACTTACAGACAGAAAAATAGTTTTAATTATGGGGTTATATTAATAATAAGACGATTAGGTATTTAATATATTTTCCTGCTGAGATAACCTTCCGTGGAGTATTTATTTTTCTATGATTAATAGAGTTTCATTCTATGAGCTTGCCGATTAAGCATTCCACTTAATTTGGATTGAATGTATTTAAAGTGATTGACGGTTTAAAAAATATAAAATAAATAAAACCGTACAATGAAAGCGACAAGAACAAAACTATCCTTGTCACTTTATTTATTAAATATATTATTATCAATTGATTTAAAGACAAATTGTCCCAAGGAAAAGGCTAATAATAATTACTGGCGCACATGTCTTAGCGCATTTACCCAGAGATCTCTCAGAGTAATAACATAAATTTGCCGACGCGAAGTTAGGCGAGAAAGCGGTAATGCTCAATACTAAAAAACAAATTGATAGCTTTTTCATGGTTGGTACCTCATCAGGGGATTATGTAGAGTAAAATAATTTATCCTAGCTACTAATTATTGTTCAATAATAGGTAATAAGTTCTCTTTTCGTATAATTTTTTGTTGTATTGTTGAAAATTTGTTGAAGTAACGCTGATGGATTTGTGATAAAGAGTAGAGAAATAATTTTTATCAATTAATAATAATGAATAATTCAGTGTTGATTGTTTTTATATTTTATCTTTTAATATATTTCCTTATATTATTTTTGAAAATGATAATATACTCTTTTTAGATTTATTTTATTAAAAATATAATAAAAATTTTTCATTTACACTATTGCATTCAATATTAACTATAATATAACTTGCAATAAATTACAGAATCTTGTGAGTGATATTATATTTACAGGATTATATAATAGGTATATTAGAATATTCAATTATGTTCAGGTGACGGCAGATTTAGCATAGAACATCACTCAGAGGAAATAACAGGAAATGGAGAGGAAGTTATCCGATATTGTTTATAAATAGCTTGGTATATTTTTGGTCTTAAAAATTATTTATTAATGTTAACTTACCCAGTAATTATTAATCACTATTAGTGATAAAAATAATTCATCATGCTTTATTTAAGATCTACTATAGTTAAAGTGCATTATAAATGTGTAATTTATGTAATTAAATTTCTATTGTATTAAATTCTTTTGTGAAGCTCGCAGTTAATTTTGTCGAAATAAGATATCTGCTAATTTATGTTTTACAATAAGTAAAAACTAAGTTCATTATGAATGAACTCAATAATTTCCCCATAAAATATATGGGCGCAAAACATCTAATGAGCTATTTTTATATCCTATGGATTTCAAGATGCATCGCGACGGCAAGGGAGTGAATCCCGGGGAGCATAGCAAACTATGTGACCGGGGTGAGCGAGTGCAGCCAACAAAGAGGCAATTTGAAAAATAACGGGTATATAACTGCTAGTTCTCAACCACATTCAGTATGTTCATAATGCCCTGACTCACAAAATTTTCATCAGAATTTGTTTCACCACCAAGAAGCATAATAACCTCTCTATAAAGAAAATCTATTTCCTCAATTCCTGTTTCTATATGATTAGGGTTCATTGCCAGTGAGAAATGCTCAGCAAAACTTTCATCAATATCTTTGAGCTGGCTAATCATTTTGAGAAAACCTTGTAGTCCCCAATGACGATGAAGTCGGATATAAGAATCTGCAATATTGAGCAAAAACTTAGAACATGCAAATTCGAAAAATCCGATGTCATCTTTCACTTGATGTACCTTCCGGTATAGGTTTTCAATTAGCAATGCACTTTTCCTCCTATTTTCTATAGAAAATGTTTCTACAATAGGCGACTCGACTATAGGTGTGGCTGCCATATCTGTAATCCATGTTGCACCTCCAGTACAACAGAGTATTGCAGCTAAAGCCGGTGTTTTTGTTGATGCCGAAGCGATATGCGAAGCCGCATCACGTCCTTCAATGCGTTTTGTTCAGCCCAGAACTGAAGCTCAACAAGCAATGCGTGCTCCACTGGTTTTGCGAAGATTGATAATTGATGACATGACCGGCCTATCGGCCTGATGAGAAACCTAACGGTTAAGATGGCTTATGAAAGCCGAGTGGTTTTTTAGGAACATTAGGCGCGGAACTCATCGAGGCGCGGGCATCCTTGCCTATAGTGACGCCGGATAGATTTAAGCAAGCCAAAAATTGTGGTTAAGGAATTAGCTGAACTGACCGCCGCGCATACGCACCACAACACAGGTATGCCGGAGAACGCCAGCGCGATAAGGAACATGGCCTATAAATCGGATGGGCTGAAACAGAAATACTTGCCAGTGATTGGCTAGATTAATTGATCTCTCTTCGGTAGAGGTTATTTTTACCCTTTCTAGGTGGTAAACAAAAGCGTTGACCAAGTAAGCATAAATGTTTACTGTGTTGGTATGTTCAACAGAATGGAGGAGTGGTGAAGCAAAGCGAGTTTAGACGGTGGCTGGAAGCTCAAGGAGTCGAAGTTTCAAACGGGACAAACCATCTGAAACTGAGATATCGGGGGAAACGAAGCATTATGCCGAGACACCCTAGCCAAGAGATCAAAGAGCCACTGAGGAAAGCAATCATTAAGCAATTAGGATTGTGATAAAAACCAGCCTCGCAAGGGGCTGGTTCTCGCACAACAGGTTCACCATTAAAAATATGCGATATTTAGTCACACTAGAGCCAGTAGAAGAGGGCGGTTATTTCGTCTCGTTCCCGGATATCCCCGAAGCTTTAACCCAAGGCGATACACGGGAAGAGGCGCTAGAGATGGCACTTGATGCGCTAATAACCGCCTTTGAATTTTACTTCGAAGATAGTGAAAAAATCCCGCTTCCTAGCCCTGTAGGGCGGGATGATGATTATGTCGATGTGCCTTTAAGCGTGGCCTCTAAGGTGCTTATGCTCAATGCGTTTCTTGATTCCAAGTTAACGCAAATTGAGTTAGCTAGCCGTATGGGGGTGAAAAAGCAGGAAGTGACCCGTATCTTTGATTTACGGCACTCAACCAAAATTGATACGGTGGGTAAGGTCGCATTGGCTATCGGACATCAGTTAACGTTGTCCATTGAATGAAAATCACCATTAATTAACAGGCTGCGTTAATACGTGGCCTTCTTTCATATCCTCATAAAACGCAACCAGATGCACACAGCACGGTTATTAATCAAACTAATACGTACCTAGGTTAATAATGCGATATCAATTAGCGCTACGGGTTTGTGTTCTGATGGTCTGAAACACAATTATCTCGCCCGCAACATGCGGGCTTTTTTACACCTTCATAGAGCTATGAATACAATTCTGATATTAAAGAATGGGCAATGAGTGTAATAAAAAACTGATAATTCAGAGTGTTATATTAGTTTAGTGGTTTAAAAGTTGTCGTTACTTTTTCGGATATAGAAATAAATTATGTGATATCAGAATTGTTTGGTAAATCATTTCGAATGGTTCGTTTGATAGGCTGCTCATTTTCATCAAAATACCGACTGGGCCATATCTCAGCAGGGGTTACACCAATTTCCTGAGCGATCAACAATTCCCCTTTAGGCTAGGGCCGCGTTAAAGCATTTGCTAATGTTGAAGAATTTAAACCGTGCTCTCTGGACAATGATGCCAGCGTCTTATTCTTCTTGCGTATCGCGGCGATAATATCGGCGGTGTGCCAATCTTTTTTCATATTCCTGCTTACCTCTTTGGTGGTGGCGGTTCAAACAGGGTTCGCAGTACCGGAGAGTAACCATTCCGGCGAGGCATAGCCTCCCCTGCTTGAACCGCCATAGAAGCGATAGCAGGCACACTGGTAAGGAAATAATCTCTTACCAGTGGGTTACTCATTCAAGGCTGCGACCCCCTGACCATTGGATTTTGCCGATGGCGACACTACTCTAACCGATTGTATTATCTGACTCAAGAATCAAATAAATACCTTAGTGACGGTTTGTCTCACTTCGCTTATGACGAAATAAACGAACTTATGATGAAAACGGCACTACACCGCACCCGCCTGCACACTTTGGATCAAAAGAAGACAATGGAGAAAATTACAATGCAATGATATTAAAGGAAAAATTATGTTTTACGTGAAAAATAAGATCATGAAAGAGAGCCGTGCTTTATCATAGAAATCAGATAGGGCGCGGCTTTAGAGGATATACAGAACTGAAATTATTTTCTCCTTTTGCATTATGACAAGGAGAAAGTGAAAGCATTAAAGTGTGTTTAATTCATTAATAAGCGCAGGGTTACGTTCAAGCATCTTAAGTAATTTCAGTGATGAATCAGCAGGAATACAGTGGTGCAGGTAGTGTCCATTGATGCCCATAAAAATAAAATGGGTGGACGTAAAGTGGACATAGGCAAAGAAAAAGGGGCTACACTTTCGTGTAACCCCTTGATTTATTTGGTGGAGCTGGCGGGAGTTGAACCCGCGTTAATTGTTTTACATCTTATTGTTATAAATAACATTTTTATGAAATATCTTTGCCGCGTATTCTTTGCAGCTCCTTTCATGTCCTACTACTGGCCTGTTTAGGTTTGTATGTGCTGTTATCATATTCCTTCAGATATGAGCCGTAATGTCTGAAAAGCATCTCTGGACCTTTATGCCCCATTTGAGCGGCAAGCCAGAAAAGATTAACCCCTTGGCTGATGTGCTTTGTTGCAAATGTGTGCCTTGTTTGATAAGGGTTGCGATACCGAATTCCCGCCTTTTTTAGTGTGGGTACCCAGGCTTTTTTACGAATGGCATCTGCACCTGCCCAAGCTTCACCTTTTTTGGGGTCCTCAAAGACCACTCCACCTTTCATAAAAGTGAATGTCTTCTGATTTAATAGGGCTGATATAGCGTTAGTGTCCAGTTCAACTTTTCTGGTACCGGCTTTTGTCTTCGTTCCTTTTATTATTCCTACTACTCGTGCCGATTGGACATGTACGGTTTTGCCAATGAAGTCGATATCTTGCCATCGAAGCGCGCATAACTCGGAGCTTCTAAGCCCTGTATGTATCGCAAAAAGGAATAAATTTTCCCATTGTTTTTGTTTATTGCTTGCTGCTGACAGTAATGCAGTAACCTCGTTAGGAGATAGAGGGTCAACAATATATTCGTTATCGTTTTCTATTCGTTCAGTTTGATACCGTGATGCTGTTACTAAATTCACAGGATTCATACTAATCAGGCAATCAGTAACTGCTTCATCTATGGCGCTGCGTAAAAATGACAGATTATTCCTGATTGTTTTCAGAGCAGTTGATCGTTTTTGAATCCAAGTTTTTAATATTGCTGGTGTTAGGTTTTTTACTTGCCTTTCGAATGATTTTTTACGGTCAGTAAGTCGCTTAGACTCATCAGCAAGAGTCTTGGCTTGGCCTTCGATATTGCGAACATGGATCATGATAGCATCAAGTTTATCACCGATAGTACATTCGATACTTTCAAGTGTATCGGCGATATCTTCTGGCGAGAATTCGCCAGTTTCTACCAACTGTTGTAATTTTTCATAATCTGCTGCTAATGCAATTGCGGTTGTAGTCATTAGTTTGCTTTCTCTAATTGAGTTAAACATTCTTTCTCTATTTCATTCAAGCGACGCAGACGACCGGATAAGTACTTTTCGTAATCCTTGTCTCCTTTGGCCTTGGCGTTGCCTAAATGAATGCCTAATTCACGGATAAGGGTAGATGCTATGCCGCGAATTTCATTTTTGCTGACAGCGGTACGCATAGTTTCTGTATTACGGGTGAACTTATCGTCTAGTTCCTTGCGTAATCTGACTAGATCCTCGGCCTTATCACTGGCGGCCTTGATTTCAAATTCAATGTTGTTGTCGGCCAGATATTCAGGGTTATCATGCATACCCATAAATACATCAGCAGAAAATCCAAGCATCGATAACGCTTTCTTTATGGCATCGGTGAGTGATTTCTTGATGGCTTCTCCATCTGTTTTAATTCCATATTTGGTTCTGTACATGTATGGTGTTGCACCATAACTTTCAATTTCAGCGCAAATGTCACATTCGACCAGATACCAAAAGAGAATTTTGATAGAGTGATTTTGTTCACATATTAATGTGCCGTCAGAATCACGTAAGAATCGGCTCCCAATTTGTTTATTTTTATCGTCATAGATAGGTTCTGACATGGGGGCGCCATTGATCAGTTTTTCTTCTGTGACATTACAGCCCCATCCATAACCGAATGGTCCGAATAGTTCTGTTGCCCGCATAAACATATAGTTACTGTTTATGCTTGTACCGTTGAACCCCATTCCCTCTAATGGTTTTGTAAAGTGGGGATCGGTGCGTTGGACTGCTTTCCAGATACGGAGATTCGTTTGCTGCTCATCGCCTTGTGCCTTGATAGTTTCTTCCAGCAAATTGGCACGATGTTGGAAGTTATCATCATTGGTGTTCAGGGTAGCAGCAGGAGGCAATGAGGTGACTTCATCATCCGCCGTAGTGTCTTGTGCAGTCTTTTCTACCGCTTTGTCCTCTTTGGTTTGCTTGGTTTTTCTGGTCTTAAGAGACGTGATTTCGCTTTTTTTCTCTTTAACCTGTAGTGCCGCCTGTGGGGGTTCAACCTCATCTGGAGCGACATCTGTTATTGAGGCTTCTGATGTTGACATCGGATAATCGGAAACTTTGGGTTGCTCTTCTGGTAATTCAATGGATATGTCGGTATTACCTAAAGCACAGTTTAAAAATTCCTTCATAGCGATGACATCGGCCAGAAATTCAGGACGGCGTTTACCTTCACGCACGATGCTGAAAAGCGTTTCTCTTGGAATGGACAGAGCGTCGGTTCTGATGCGAAATGCGGTGGACCATTGCCTCCATGTTTCATTGTTGTCTGCTATCAGTTGCTTAGCTTCTTTTATACTATGTGACATAATCGCCCAGCAATGAAAGTCACCGTCTAGTAATGCCAGTGCAATTTCCAGATCTAACGTGGCGTAAGTGTGGTTAAAATCACGTGTAGTAATAGATGAGTTTTTCGTTGGTTCGAGTGTTCTAGCCTGCCATGTGGTGCCGTTGAACTCGTATTCAGTAGCAAATTTTTCGTCAAATTTACCAATTGGTGGGCGAGGGGAGCCTTGTATATCTTTACAAATAATCGGTTTTGATGTGTTGAAGTTGCTCATATCGTCCGCATACTCTTCCCCAAGGTAAACAATGGCCATAGCTTTAGCCATTTTTTCGGAATTGGTTTTGAGTGCGATTGCAAGTGGTACGGCCCCATTTTTTTGAGCTTTTTTTGTCGGCTCAAAGACACAGATATATGTGAACATTGGTCTTACCTCTTTAATGAATTGCTTTTTTTGCTAGTCTTATTGATGCCTTAATCCCGGCTTTTGGCATTTTGACTTTTGGATATAATCCCTTGACAGCATTTGAATAAACCATTCCCGTCGTTGGGTAATATTCAACCCGCCTTTTGCCACCGATAATAGATATATGCATAGTTTCGTTTGTTGTATCGCTATTAACGCAGGATGCTTACGATGTTCTTGCAACGTTACCAGAAGAGGCGTTTAGTTCAGGTTTTTTGCGTCGTGTCTACGTTGAAATCAAAAAACAAGCGTTCAGTAGCTCCCTGATTGATCCAATATTCATCGCTGAGGCTATGAGTGGAGATGGTAATACATTAGCTAATGTCCTGGAGTTGAGTAAGAGCCCTGTTTGGAATGCAAACCTGAAAGGCTATGCCAATAAAGTTAGTGAATATTGGTATGTTCGGCGGGTTACAGCAGTGATCAACGCCGGTCAACAGGCGTTACTGGAAACTAAAAATCATACTCAAGCACAACATGTCATAGCGGGCTTTATGTCCACTATGGGGGAGTTAATGCGAGATACTGGCAACCTAGTTCCCGTGCACATCAAGACATTGGTTGAAGGGTACATTGACACACTGGAGAGGCGTAACTTAGGTGAAGATAGTCGCGGCATGATTATGACAGGTATTGAGCCATTTGACTCGTTGACGGGAGGATTTAACCCAACTGATTTAATTCTCATCGGCGGTCGTCCCGGCATGGGCAAAACAGAACTGGCACTTTGCATGATTGAGGGTATGACGAGGCATGGAGGGGCAGTATTGCTGTTTTCAATGGAAATGGCAGCACAACAAATTACAGAGCGTATGGTTGCTGGTTCTGCCCAACTGTCAGTTTCCAAATTGAGAAGTGGTGAATTTTATGATGAAGATTGGGTTCGTATATCTAACGCAATAAGCGAGTTAATAGATCGTGATATTCATATTCTTGATGCTAGTGAATTAAGCGTTGAGCAAATATGTGCTATCAGTGAAACTCATAAACGCAGGTATCCGAATCTGAAAGGAATTTTTGTTGATTATCTGGGATTGATAGAAAAGCCCAAAGCCGAACGTAATGATCTTGCTATCGCTCAAATATCTAGGGTCCTCAAAGGACTGGCTAAACGACTGCATACACCAGTTACCGCATTGAGTCAGTTATCAAGAGAAGTTGATAAGCGGCCAATGCATCAACGTCGTCCTGTTGCGGCTGATTTAAGAGATTCAGGTAGCTTAGAGCAAGATGCAGACAGGATTATTTTTACTTACCGGGATGTTGTTTATAGCCCACGAAGTCCAGCCAGAAATTATGCTGAGATTATTTTGGATAAAAATCGTCACGGTGAAACCGGAACGATATTCCAGGAATTTAAAAACGGGCATTACTTACCAACTGATCAAATTGTTGCTGCTGAAATATGTCGTACACAGCAACAGACTAAACAAAAAGAGCGCCGATATGCGGACAAAGCATTTTAACTAAAGACCAAAAGAGGCAGACCAATATGACCATAAACAGTAAACTGATTTTATTAGATAATTGGGGTATTTATGAATTATCCCATTTTGGGTGCAGTGCCGAAAGCATCGCTATCTTACAAAGTTAGACTTGAAAGCTAGTCGATTCAATGTAAACGCCAGCAGGATGCTGGCTTTACCAAAATAGAATTGCTGGTGGATAACTAAGAGCTGGAGATGCTGAAGCGCAATTGTACTCTTCGAAGACCGGATAGGGAACCTTACAAAGTTAATGAATACCTCACTATGCTGATTAGGATGGATGATCATTCATGAAAAAAGTAGGTAGTTCAGTTGCATAAACAGCAAAGTGAAAAGTGTGTGGGAAAGCCTTTTTGTAGCTGAATATTGTTTTTCTAGTGAAGTGGCCTGCTGGAACACACTGGGATGGTATAAGAGTTGAAGTTGTATTTGTAACGTACAAATTACATATTAAGTATATTGCTTGCGTTCAAAACGAAAAAAAATACCATAAAATCTGCTTAACGCAATCAGGGTATCTAAATGAGCATTAACGACACACAAAGTGATATTACCGATTTGATAATAAACGCTTTCAGGCGTGATTTTTGGCTTAACGTACAAGATGAATTATATGCTAAGTATGCCGCAGCACAGGAAGTAACTATAGGCGATATATTAAAACTTGGTGAGCAGGAGCAACGTAGATTTAGGCCTCAGGCTAGGCACTATGGCCTTAACTCAGCTTTGAGGGAAGCTGCAAGTCGTTCAGGTTATCTTTGTTACGATGGATACATCCCCGAAAGGGGAGCATTATATTATTATTGATTCAGAAGGTGTTAAAATTAGCCGTATTGGGTTAAATCACGATGAGCGCCACATAAGGGGCGCGAAACATCGTTCATTGATAGCCCAATTGAATGAAAAATTTGAAGGCTATACTCCAGATCTTTTTAGAGAAGAAGATAGTAAACATCATAATGACATTGATACGTTAGGTGTGTTGTTAATAAATATTAATCCACCATATCATGAATCTCAGGCCAGCATGATGGATTTAAGGATTGTGGTTCCTTTTACCAATATGAAAGGTTTTCACTATAATAAATCTGTAACGGAGCTTTTAGCGCTCTATACTGGAGAGAAAAAGATAGTCATTCCTGATATGGTTTTACCTAAGCTCAAGAAGCGCCTGAAGGATCAGGAAAAATAGAATAGGTGAGACATTATGAGAGTGGGAATTTCTGGTTTCCAATCTGAAAGGTTGACACAGATAAGAGAAGCGAGGGGATTATCGAAAATTAACCTTGGTAGATTAGTGGATCGTTCTCCATCAACTATTACCAAATGGGAAAACGGTAATCATTCCCCCGATGCAGAAGTATTGCATAGCTTAAGTCAGATTCTTAATTGCCCGGTAAGTTGGTTCACAAAGCCTATTGTTAAGTACGAAAAAAAACCAGTATTCTTCCGAACACTTTCAACCACGGCAAAAGACTTATGTATCGCCTCAGAGCGATACATGGGATGGTTTCAAGAGTTATCATGTAAGATGCAAGAATATCTTGATTATCCAGAAGTTAACATTCCTCATCTTAACGTAAAGGATTACAGAGCGATAGATGATCAGTTGATTGAAAGAATGGCTTTTGAGTGTAGGAAAGCTTGGGGATTAGGTATTGCACCGATAGATGATCTATTACTTGTAATGGAGAATGCGGGGATAGTCTGTTCCAGATTTGAACAAGGTAGTTCTGTAATGGATGGCTATTCTCAATGGAATGATTTAGATAATAGACCGTATGTGGTTTTAGCTAGTGACAAAGATAACTATTATCGTAGTCGATTTGATGCTGCTCATGAATTAGGTCATATAGTCTTACATCGATATATAAATAAATTTGATATTATTAATTTTAATCCAATAGAAGAGCAAGCACATAAGTTTGCGTCGAGTTTCATGTTGCCGGAAGAGTCATTTTCTGTAGAGCTTCCGCCATATCCTACATTACAGAATTTCATATCTTTAAAAAATCGCTGGGGGATGTCGGCACAATCTATGATCCTTAGAGCGAGAAATTTAGAGTTAATATCTTCTCTGGAATATCAGAGGTTATATAAAAATATTTCTGCTAGAGGTTGGCGAAAAGGAGAGCCGCTTGATGATCTTAGAAAACCAGAGTCGGTTCGTTTGTTACCTAGGTGCTTGAACCTATTATTGGATTCTGGAACTTTTAGTAAAAAAACACTTCTTGAGGAATTTGGTTTCCCAAAAGGAGATTTAGAGGATTTATGTTCAGTTCCTAAGGGATTTTTGTCAGAATCACAGGTACTTGATTTTCAATCCAGAATACAATTGAAGAATAGTATTAAGATATCTACGACACGACAAGATACAAACGTCGTTAACTTATTTAATAAAAAGTAAAATTGGGAATTAATACTAACACCTGTTATTCTATTCGTATCGGCCTGAACATCCGATAACCTAAACAAAAGCTGCTGTGTCATAACTTTGAGGATAAGTGATGACGCAGCATAGTTTTATCAAAATCTCGAATGACACCCTGAGACCGGCGACTCCCGCAGCCAGGGAATACCTGCACTTCAAAGTGAAGTGTGGCGATGTGCTTTATGCGGATTTTAAGAAAGCACGTAACCCGCGTTTCCATCGTAAATATTTTGCCCTTCTGAATCTTGGCTATGAATACTGGCAACCTACTGGAGGCACTATTTCCCCGAAAGAGAAAGCGCTTGTGCGTGGCTACGTACAATTTCTTGCACACTTCGCGGGCAGTGAAGATGTCTTACAATCCGCTGCGGATGAATATCTTGCTGGCATATCCAAAAACCGAGCCCAGAACATTACTGCCACCAAATCCTTTGATACCTTTCGGCGCTGGGCAACAGTGGAGTCAGGGCACTATGACACTTACGAGATGCCTAACGGAAGTCTATATCGTGAACCTCGTTCAATCAGCTTTGCCAAAATGGAAGAGCTGGAATTTCAGGAACTTTATAAAGCCACATTAAACGTGCTTTGGAACTTTATATTGTATCGCAATTTCCCGACTAGAGAAGCTGCTGAGAATGTCGCCTCTCAGCTGTTCGATTTTATTTAATGCAGAGCGAGACTAATGACCAAAAGTGAAAAAGGAAGTTGAAGAGGTACGGCTATGTCGGGTGTGATGTTTCCAACGGATGGGCTACAGTTGAGCCAATCACAAGAAATCTGGTTGCAGGATTGGTTATCTAAGTTTGGCGCGTGGGTTTACTCTGGCAGGTTTGATAAACGTCAGAGCAGTATGATTGCTGAGTTTATGGCGACAGTAGAGCCGAGAGGTTATCCAGAACGTCCGATATGTAATGATGATGATGGTATGTTAATCGCTAGGGTAGTAGACCATATTTACCATATTGATCGGGTTGCATTTGGGATGTTGCTTAGTCGATATGTTTATTGTGTATCTGATAGAGCAATTGCCAGGCATTATCATGCAACGGTTCAGCCAAGAATTATGATCCGCAGAAATGGTATGTTGCGTAAGCGAAAGCCATCAATGTCAACTTGTCGGCGTGAGGTTGAGGAAATATTAAGAACAACGGAATATTTGATTTATCAACCATTGCAAGATGCCTTTATAAGACGGGAACAGGAAAGAAAATCAAAACTTTTGTCACGAACGTGTTGACATCTTTGAACTTATGAGCCACTATTCTAGTATACGTCGCGATAGTAGCATTCGTGACTGATAGCCTCGCCCAGTGCGGGGTTTTTTATTGCCTGAAATCCAGATAAGACTTGCTGTTGTCATCGGTCAGAGTTACATGTGTGTCTATGCACATTAACTGACCAAAGGTTTAAATTATCATGCTAAAACATGAAGATATGACAACAATAGCCTCATGTGTTTTAGAAACCGTACCGATGTATGACTGGGTTTCTATTCCTGATGTTTCAACTCTGACGGGGCTATCAACGCCGCGTTGCCAATTACTTTTAACTCAATTTTGTCTGGCTGGATTGATGGAAAGCCGGGACAACGACACCTTTTTCAAGCGTTGCCCCTGATGGGGTAACTTCTTAAGCGGTGAAATGGACGGCTGGTGAAGTTGACGACGCCAGCCATTCGCCTGTTCTGTGCTGACCTGAGAGTAAGCCAGTATCGATTTATGGAAAATATTGTGAATTTAAGTGGTATCACATTAATTAATGACGACTCTCTACGATTTATCAAAACGTTACCAGACAGCTGCATAGACTTAATTGCCACTGATCCGCCCTATTTTCGGGTGAAAGAGTGTGGTTGGGACAGACAATGGGAGGATGTAACGGCTTATCTTGCGTGGCTGGATGAAGTACTGACTGAATTCTGGCGTGTGCTGAAACCCAACGGCAGTTTGTATATGTTTTATGGTTCGCGTCTGGCATCTGATACGGAAATCCTTGTTCGTGAACAGTTCAATGTGCTTAACCACATTATCTGGGCAAAACCTTCTGGTCCGTGGCGCAGACAGAATAAAGAAAGTTTAAGGGCTTATTTCCCTGCTACTGAACGGATCATATTTGCTGAACATTATCAGGGGCCTTATCAACCCAAAGGTGATGGGTATTTCCATCAGTGCCGCGAACTCAAGCAATATGTCTTTAAACCGCTTGTGGACTACTTTCGCAACGCACGGAAGGCGTTAGGTGTCACAGCAAAAGAAATTCATAAGGCAACGGGAAAGCAGATGGCCAGCCACTGGTTCAGCGATAGTCAATGGCAATTACCCAATGAAGTAGACTACCAAAAACTGCAGGTACTGTTTGCCCGAATAGCCAAAGAAAAACACCAGAACGGAGAATTAAACAGGCCGTATCATGAGCTAGTAGAATCTCATCTTACTTTATCACGCCAGTATGAAGAATTGAGTCGGGAATATGGGCTGCTGCGTCGCCCGTTTTCTGTAACTGTTGATGTTCCCTATACCGATGTATGGATGTTTCCCGCTGTTCAGTATTACCCTGGCAAACACCCTTGTGAAAAGCCAGCCGATTTGATGGCACATATTATCCAGTCTAGCAGCCGGGAAGGAGATCTAGTGGCAGATTTCTTTATGGGATCGGGCGCAACACTAAAAGCAGCACTAAAGCTGAATCGTCGTGTCTTGGGTGTAGAATTAGAAGAAGAATACTTTAATCAAACTAAGCAGGAAATTGGGGCGATGATATGAATAACTACCTCGCTGCGGTGAGGGGTTATTTGAGTTTCTCTCATTAGTTGTTATGGCGAAATAATGAATTGTTGGATAGTATTTGGCGGATTTCATCGTCAGAAAGTGGTAGTAATCTCGGTGAACAGAGATTAACGTTTTGACTTGAAGTAATGCTCTTAGCGAGATCTATATAAGCTCTGAATTCAACTTGACTGTGTCCACCTTCATTCATTTCCATCGGCTGAATAATCACATGATGGTTTGATAAAAAAAAGTTATACCAAGTATTTTTCCTCACTTTTTTTATTAGTTTTTTAAGCAAAAACATTGCAGGTATCATTTGCCCTAGTAATAAACGAGATGTAGTAAAGGGAGTGTCGGGGGTACCAGAGACTTCTTTACCAGTGCTGACGTTGCGAACAACAATTTTATTAATATATAGTCGTATGTAAATTAAGCTCATAAAAATGTGTATGTCAGGTAATGCAAATTTGTTATAAGTATACGTTCTTCTCTTAATACAGTGAAGTCTGATTCTCACTGAGTCTTTTAAATCAATACCGGGCAAATCAGCCCAAACAATTAAATTAACTAAATGATCACCCCATCAGTAGGATGGAATTATGCGTATGGACAAATACACCAGCTCCATTGCATATACTTGGGGCGCTTACAGCAATGCTTGGCGCTCTGTCGCTGAACGACTGGGCCATCATTATTGGCATTATCTGCACTGTTGGTACCTTTGGGGTCAACTGGTACTACAAGCATCGGGAGTTTAGACGCAATGACAAAGACCAGTAAGTTAAGTGCTACGGTTATCGGTCTGGTTCTCTCTGGTGCAGGTGCTATGGCGATACTGTCTCAATTTTTGGACGAGAAAGAGGGTAACCGGCTATCAACGTATCAGGATGCGGGTGGAGTCTGGACAATCTGCCGAGGTGTGACTCGGATTGATGGAGCTCCTGTTCGTCAAGGGATGAGGTTAATACCGAATCAGTGCCGTGACCTCAATGCACAAGAAGCAAAGCAGTCCATCGCATGGGTAAAACGCAATGTGTGGGTGCCATTAACTGAACCTCAGATAGCAGGTATTGCCAGCTTTTGCCCGTATAACATTGGCCCATCGAAATGCTTCTCTTCCACGTTCTATCGAAAGCTGAATGCCGGAGATAAGAAAGGCGCTTGTGCTGAGATAAAGCGCTGGGTATTTGACGATGGTCGAGATTGCCGACAAACCAAAGGGCAGGCAAACGGCTGTTATGGTCAGGTTGAGCGACGCGCCCAGGAATCGGAATTAACTTGCTGGGGGTTGGGTGAATAGACATTCGTTGGCCGGAAGATTGTTTCTGTTTGGTTTTGTTCTTACTTTGATAGGTAAAGATGGATGGGGTTGGTTTCTGGGGTATTGTTGCTATGAAATTTAGCTTTCATTACTATACGATACTAGCGTTGATCCTTATTTCATTGACAGAGTATTATTATCACTCTGAGTTACAGAAAGAACGGCATATTGCGAAACAGCGGCAATCAGAAATCCAGAAACTCACAGATACGATCAACTATCAGAATTCTCACATCTCAATGCTAAACGAATTAGATGTGAAACACACGGGAGAGCTTACAAATGCGAAATCTGAAATTGATGTTCTTCGCAATGATGTTGCCGCTGGTCGTCTCAGGTTGCGCATCGCGGCAACCTGTCCAAAGAGCGAAGCCACTGCCTCCTCAGGCGTGGGCCATGCAGCCACCCCACGAGCTAACCCAGCAGTTGAACAAGATTATTCGATCTCCGAAGAATGATTGTTGAGAACGAGCAGCAAACGAAATACTTGCAGGAATATATCAAAACCCAGTGTCAATAGCTAATCCAGAGCATTCTACTGACAGAGTGCTCGATAGTAGTTATTTAATCCGGCGTGGTATTTAAAATGCCGGGGATTTATTAAACTGAGAAGAATTTAACTCTGAATTTATCTCGTAGACAAGTTTCTCTTTTACACAAATTTGTTATTACCAAAAAGCAGAACAAAAAATCCATGATAAAATTAATAATGCAGTTCTGTTAATTGTTGTCAAGATATCCAATGGCTGTTTATGTATTTTTATTATTCTTACACTGATATGTGGAGAATTACTATGCGAATTATTAATTCAATTAGGCGTAAAGCCTTGCAATTATCTGTTTTAGTGTCCTTTTCTTTGCTGTCTGCTCCATTACTCTCTGCTACGTATTACAGTATAACCATTGATAATCAAACGAAATACAAGATAACAGTATATTCAGCTCAATCCTATGGATATTGCACATACATACCATCAGGTGGGAAGCCTTATTCCATAGAAGTAGGACCAAGAAAGCAAGGGGTTTATACATGGAAGGATGATAATAATCTTTTTGATGGGTGTATTAATAATCCTAAACTTACATCATTTAAGTTTATTACATCGGATATGAAGTTGCTATGGGACGGCCGTATTGGGATGATAGTTCGTCCTTCATGGTATTATGGATTCTTCTATGCCAAGCAGTATTGTGCAGTTGATTTCTACAAGAGTGTGCAAGATGGTTCGCCTCCTCCATCTTATATTCGCGTTAGCATTAACTCAAATTCAGTGGATATTAAACCTCTCTCTACAATGCTGAATGGTCCATACTCAAACTTAAGTAAATCATACAATAATGGGACGATTACACTAACAAATCCTCCAGAAGGAACCGTTCTCGCTCCTACTAGCTATCCTTATGCATGCTGGGATTAATTATTAATATAACCACCTCCGGGTGGTTTTTTATTTTAAGGTAAAGAGATGGCAAAAAATACTGACTGGGAGGGAATAGAGCGTGATTACCGTTTTGGCCTTCTCTCAATCAGGGAGATTGCCAAACAACACGGTATTAGTGATGCAGCGATTCGAAAGAGAGCGAAAACTGAGGAATGGGTTCGCACTATTGTTGAAAGTACGCAGTGCGAACCTGATGCGAACCAGGCGCAAAGTCAGGTAGCAAGTAGTACCAGTAATATCTTGGAGTCTGAAAAGTTCGCAGAAAGTTCGCAGGGAACCGCAGGGATTTTAAAGCCGCAATACGAACAGTTTGCTCAGAATATAGCGGCGGGTATGCCGATGAAAGAGGCGGCAATATGCGCGGGTTACTCTCCGGCTCGCGCTGATTCTCAATCATCCATATTGATGCGCAGACCTGAAATAAAAGCCCGCATTCGAGAACTGAGAAACGAAGCGGCGTTACTTGTTTCATTCAATGCTGGACATTTAGCTGAATTGTCATTTCGCGCCGGGAAAGAAGCGTTAGCAGATAAGAAATTCGGACAAGTTGCGCCGAATATTAAGAACGCTGCGCAGCTTACCGGTATCGACATGAGCAGCAATAAGGCTGAGGTCAATGTCGATCTTGCTGGACTGAGTTACGGAAAAGTCTGCATTGTGACCCCTGCGAATTGCCCGGCTGATGTGTGGGCTTCTCACATGGAGAAGCTCCGCGAGGGAAAACAGATAGCCCGGTCATAATTGATGGTGTTCTGTACGCCTTTAGTAGTGACTGGGCGACAGAGGTTTTATATGACCGTGCATTAGGTTCTGTCCGTTGGCGTTGGACGTATGGCGGGCGGGGTGGCGGTAAATCGGTAGAGATTGCCCGTGCGCTGGTATTGTTGGGCGCAATAGAGCCAATGATTATTCTCTGCGCGCGCGAATTCCAAAACTCTATTAACGATTCCGTCCTTGCGCTGCTTGAGGCACAAGTTATTGATCTTGGGCTGTCCCACTTCTACAAAGTCAAGAATAACGAGATAGAAGGTCGGAATGGCACTCGTTTCACGTTTAAAGGTCTTCGAAACAATATTCAAAGCATCAAGTCGATGCATGGCATTAAGATCTGTTGGGTAGAGGAAGCTCAAACGGTATCACAAGATAGTTGGGATATCCTCGGTCCGACAGTTCGCGCCAATAAATCCGAAGTCTGGGTTTCTTTTAATCCTCGCGAGGAGGAAGACCCGACATACAAACTGATGATCCAGCATCAGGAAGATCCGCCCGATGGTGGTGTGATTATTCGAAAAGTTAACTATTGCGATAACGCTTTTTTCCCTGACGTACTCCGACAAGAGATGGAATATTGCAAACGCATCGACTATGAAGCGTATGAGCATATTTGGCTTGGATTGCCAAAAGCACTCAGTGAAGCGGTTATTTTCTCTGGCAAGTACCGGGTTGAAGCATTTTCTGATGAGCTATGGCTAGAAGCTGATCGACTTTTCTATGGGGCTGACTTTGGTTTCGCGAATGACCCGTCAACATTAATTCGCTGCTTCATTATCGGTACCAAACTATATATTGAATATGAAGCCTATGGCGTCGGAGTTGAATTGGACGAGATGCCCCAGTTCTATGACTCAATTCCAGAGGCTAGAAAGTGGCCTATTCATGGTGATTGCAGCCGACCTGAAACAATCAGTTACTTGTCGCGTCAGGGGTTCATCATTGACGGCGCCACAAAATGGCCCGGAAGTGTCGAAGACGGGATCACTTACCTTAAAGGCTTTGAAGAAATCATTATTCATGAACGCTGTAAGCACATGATTGATGAGGCAAGACTCTATTCATACAAGACCGACCGTCTGACCGGTGAAGTCCTGCCGGTGGTGCTCGACAAACATAACCATTGTTGGGATGCGGTACGTTATTCGCTGGATGGTTATATCACAGGTAAAAACAACCCACTTCGTATATCTAAAAATCTGTTGGGGCGAATTTAATGTTTTTCAGATTCAGACATAAACAGAAAGCGGAGGCTTTGCCAGTTGAACAGGCTATTGATCAATCAGCGCCTCAGCCGATGAATATACATCCGGATACTGTCGGATCGATAACAGAGCGAAAAATAGCTCGGCCTATTGAACCGTACAGGCCCCCTCCTGGTGTTGTTCCCACTGAACAGTTGTCCGCATTAATGGCAATGGATTCTACGCCTTATGAATATGTGACGGGGACAGGTGGTATATCGGGAGATGTGGGTTTTCCCGGTTATCCTTATCTGGCCCAACTGTCACAATTACCCGAATATCGGAAAATGGTAGGCACCATTGCAGGAGAAATGACTCGTAAGTGGATAAAGCTAACATCAGTGGGGGATGATGACAAATCCGATAAAATCAAAGTGCTTAATGAGGCTATTGAAAAATTCCACGTTCGTGAACGGTTAAAAAAGGCCATTGAGCATGATGGCTTTTTTGGGCGCGGTCAGATTTATATTGACGTGCGAACATCAAAAGGTGTGCTTGCTGCAACCGATCCGGTTGAACTTGAGTCTAGATTATTTCTGTCACCTAAAAAAATCACAAAAGGAAGTCTTATTGGTTTTAACGTTATTGAACCAATATGGACATATCCGGGGATTTATAACGCTAACAACCCGTTGAGCAATGACTTCTATAAGCCGTCAAGTTGGTATGTGATGGCAAAGACTGTACATGACAGTCGTTTGATTACATTTATCACCCGGCCATTAACCGATATGCTTAAACCTGCGTATAATTTCGGCGGCTTATCACTGACTCAGATTGCAGAATCTTATGTACAAAACTGGTATAGGACACGTGATAGCGTATCTGATTTGATCCATTCATTCTCTGTGTCTGGATTTAAAACCAATCTTCAATCTACATTACAAGGACAGACGAATAGTCCCGATCAGTTAATTTATCGTGCAGAATTGTTTAATAAGATGCGTGATAACCGAGGAGTAATGATGCTGGATAATGAAGAGGAGTTTTTCCAGTTCAATACACCGCTGAGCGGCCTTGATTCACTGCAAGCCCAGTCTCAGGAACATATGAGTTCAGTCAGTAGCATACCGTTAGTTATTTTTACCGGTATCACACCGAGTGGGCTAAATGCGTCATCTGATGGGGAAATCCGTGTTTTCTATGACTTTATTGCTACCTTGCAAATGTTGGTGAAAGATGGGCTGGCACGAATGATTGATATTATTCAATTATCCGAATTTGGCGAAATTGATCCTGATATTAGCTTTACATTCGAACCGCTATATCAAATGACTGATGAACAAAAAGCCAACATACGTAAGACCGATGCAGATACTGATTCAGTATTAATTGCTGCAAATGTGATTAGTACAGATGAAGCCCGCGAACGTCTAGCCAATGATGAAAACAGCCCGTATCACTCCCTTGAGATTAATGATATCGAAAACGACAGCGAGGATGTTAAGGACTCATTTAATGATGATGACGATATCAGTAATACAGAACATAAATCAGATCATGATAGTCAAGGAATGGCAAAAGAATCCCTGAACGGTGCTCAGGTATCCAGTATCGTGGATGTAGTTACAAAATATGCGGAGGGATTACTCTCACTTGAAAGCGCCATAGCGATAGTGACTACAGCGTTTCCAATTGATGAAGATGATGCCAAAAAACTATTCACTGGAATAACGGCAGGCTCAATACATGAGGAAACCAACGAGAAACCAAGTGCTCCGGCAAATTAAACCTAATGCGGGCGTTCGGGTATGGTACAGCAGGCAGCTATATAAGCTGGTGGATGAGATGAATAACTCAGTGATTTACTGGGTATCCGCCAACTATAAGAACAGCGGTGCAGCAATGGCAATGGATGCTAGCCCGGCGATGTTGATGCGTTCAGCAATGCGAAAATTAACCCGGCGTTGGTTGAAGCAGTTTGATGCTTTAGCTGACAAGCTGGCGAAAAAATTCGCGGCTTTATCAATGGATAACATGGATGCCTCGTTAATCCATGCGTTAGATGCTGCACATATTTCGATACCCTTCACGATGACGACAGAAATGAATAACGCGCTACAGGCGGTCATTGGTGAGAATGTTGGGTTGATTAAAAGTATTCCACGGCAATATTTGTCGCAAGTTGAAACGCTAGTAATGCAATCCGTAGCAAGAGGGCGTGATCTTGGAACGCTGACAAAAGCCTTGCAAGAGCGTTACGGCATGACTAAGCGCCGCGCAGCACTGATTGCTCGTGACCAGAACAACAAAGCAACTTCTGTTATGCAATCTGCCCGGCAGCGTTCAATCGGTTTTAAAACGGGTATCTGGCGGCACAGTCGTGCAGCAAAAAAATTTCGTCAATCACACTTGAAAGCGGATGGTGAAGAGTTCGATTTATCAAAAGGGCTTTATATTGACGGCAAATGGATCATGCTTGGTGAAGAAATCAATTGCGGGTGTGGTTGGCAGGTCGTCATTCCTAAACTAAGCAACTAATTAATCCGAGAAATATTATGAATCACGGTCTGGCGTTAGATCGGGCTTCTGTACGCTCATACGACAGAGACGGGCGTTTGCATGTTGTTGAAAGTCCTATCTCTAAGGCGACGGTATCATCGTATTACGGAAGAGAAATCCCGAACTGGCAAAGATTAGGACTCGATCCTAATCGTATGTACAAACTGTTGCGTGACCCTGATGAAATAAAAAAAGGGGCTGCAACCTTCAATAACCTGCCGTTATTGAAAAAACACATTCCCGTCACGGCGGCCAAACCTTCAACAGAATTGATTGTCGGTACAACGGGATCAAATTCCATGTTCGATGGTACATACCTGAAAAACAGCTTGGCAATTTGGGATGCTGAATCTATAGCGGGTATTGAATCGGATGAACAAAAAGAATTGTCAGCGGCGTATCACTACGTAGCTGATATGACCCCCGGCACGTATGACGGAATTCATCATGATGGTGTTATGCGCGATATCGTCGGGAACCATGTCGCTCTTGTTGAAGAAGGGCGAGCCGGTGCAGATGTTGTTGTCTGCGATTCCCTCCCTCTGGAGTTAAAACACATGAAGTTAAATAAAAAAATGGTGGCTGTCGCTGTACGTGCAGCGCTGGGGGCATACTTGCAGCCGAAATTAGCACAAGATGCCGCACCGAAAGAAATTGCCTCATTACTGAAAGCGGGTGATAGCGCGAAAAGTATAGCGGAAGCGGCGAAAAATAAATTCGGTACCCTTCTGGCTCAGGATATGGAAATCGACTCAGCGGAGCTTGCCTCAATCATTGAAGCTGTTGCTGATGATGCGGAGACACAGGAGCCAGCGGAGCCACCCGCGCAGGATGATGATATCTGTGCGCAAGTGCTCGAACTGCTTGCGGGTAAATTGCCAGAGGAAGACTTGGAAAAAATCCGGGCGTTAATTTCAGGCACGCCTGCGCAGGACGATGATCCCGATAATGAACCAGAACCAAAGGAAGAGGATAGTGTTAGTAAGCCCGCAATGGATGCGGCTATTTGTGCAGCTACTCGGAAGATAGAGAAAGATACAGTGAATCGCATTAATGCTATTCGCATTGTTGAGGCTGAGGTTAAACCCCTCATCGGTGATGTAGTAGCAATGGATTCTGCTGACGAAATTTACAGAGTTGCGCTTGATGAGGTGGGTGTTGATACAACCGGCGTTCATCCGTCCGCTTATCGTTCTTTAGTGAAAATGCAGATCAGTATAGCCGAGTCAGCAAAACCGAAAGCCCGCCTGGCAATGGATTCTGCGGCTATAGATTCTTTTGAAAAACGTTTTCCCACCGCATCTAAATTAGTGAGGGTTTAACTATGGGTTTTCCGAACAAAATTAATCACTATCCAGCCCCCGGTATTGAGGGGGCATTTGCCAGTACTAACCCTAACGCCATTTTGCTGGCAGGGGAAGGCGCACTGATTGCGGGTAAGGACGGTGTGACTGTTGGGCGTTTTGCTTGGGTGATTGATGGTGTCGTCTCGAACAAGGGGGCGGGTGCTCCGTCTGGTTTTGTGGGGCGTGACGGACAAGCATCTATCACTCTTTGGCTGGGTGAAGCATCTATGCTGATCCAACCCGGACGTGAAGTCACTTTATTTACTGCGGGTGATTTTACGGTACGAACAAGTACGCCCGCAAAAGTTGGGGATAAGATTTACGCATCCTTAAAAACGGGTGAGGTACAGACCGCCGCAGCGGGAAAAACTAGCACTGATTTTATCGAAACCAAATTCGTTGCTGGTACCGCTGCTGGTGCGGGTGAATTAGTCAAAATGGGGACCTGGAGCTAATGAAACGACACGCAGATTTTCAATATATTAAAGGGGAATACGGCATTGTAGTACCACAGGCCGTCGATTACTTAAATCCCCAATATGCTAATAACTATACATTCGCTATGGATGCACAGCCTGCTATGGTGACCGTGAGTAACGCCGGGGTTCCTGCGTATTTGACTAACTATCTCGATCCTGAGTTGGTTCGTGTGTTGGTCACGCCGATGAGAGCGGCTGAAATTATCGGTGAAAATAAAAAAGGTGACTGGACAACGCTGACAACCCAGTTCCCAGTTGAAGAATCAACAGGTGAAGTGAGCTCATACGGTGATCACAGCAATAATGGCATGTCAGATGCTAACGTGAACTGGGTGGAACGCCAGAGCTATCATTTCCAAACATTTACTGTCTGGGGGGAGCGTGAGCTGGATATGTACGGTACGGCCCGTATCAATCGAGCGGCGCAACTTAATACCGCAAGCGCATTAACCCTAAACAAGTTTATGAATAAGTCTTATTTCTATGGTATTGCGGGACTTAAAAACTATGGACTGTTGAATGATCCGGGGTTAAGTGCGCCGGTAATACCGGCGGCAAACGGAAAATCCAATGGTACAACGTGGGAAACCAAAGACGGGCAGGCAATTTATGACGATATTTCCCAACGTCTATTCAAACAGCTTACAAAACAGACAGAAGGGCTGGTGGAGCGAACAGATCCATTGAAACTTTGTATGTCGCCAACAGCGGAAGTCAATCTGACAAAAACCAACCAATACAACGTTAATGTTACCGATCAGTTGAAAAAGAATTTTCCGAATCTGACGATTGAAACGGCGGTTGAATACAGTACAGAAGCAGGGGAGCTGGTTCAATTGATTGCCGATACGCTTGATGGTGAAAAAACGGCTTATGCCTCATTTACTGAAAAAATGCGGGCACACGCGGTTGTTGTGAGTTCATCCAGTTTTAAACAAAAGAAATCAGCCGGTACGTGGGGGGCGATTATTCGTTATCCACACGCTATTGCACAAATGTTGGGGGTTTAAATGGCGACAGTCATTGTGGGGTGTAAATTGCCCCACGGGTTAACGATTGAAATTGATGAGAATCGCGTGACGCTAAACGGGATAAATTCATTAACAATTATTGGTGGTTATGGATTGACATATGATGTTGATAAAGCATTTTTTGACAAATATCTGGAACTCCATGCCGATACGAAATTAGTCAAAAATGGGCTTATTTTTGCTCAGGAAAAGCTCAAAGAGGCCCGGACGGAAGCTGAGGAAAAAGCCGAGTTAAAGAACGGGTTGGAGCCTATCGATCCCAAAAAGCCGGGTAAGAATATCGAGCAGCGAAAAGAAGAGGATTAAGCTAATGGGCTTTGTTGTTGTTTTTGATGTCGTGAAGTTTCGCATTCGTTACCCAGAGTTTTCTTCTGTCAGTGATGTTCTGCTGGATACCTATTTTACTGAAGCAACACTCTATCTTAACAATACGGCCCAAAGCCCAGTTAGTGATCTTGAGCAACGCGCAATGTTACTGAATATACTTGTTGCTCATATTGCTGAACTTAATCGTTTATCTGCTAGCGGAACAGCGGCCAATCCGCTCGTGGGGCGGGTTAGCAGCGCAAGCGAGGGGCCTGTTTCCGTTTCGGCTGATATGGGCGCTGTGAGTGAACGTGCTGCTTGGTTCTTGCAGACGAAATACGGGGCTATGTACTGGCAGGCAACAGCGCAATACAGAACTATGCGTTACATCCCCGGCAGCTCTCCCTCTCACTATCCGTCATATTACTACCCACGGACTCAAGGGAGGCGCTAATGTCGAGCAGTATTAAGGGGAGTGATGCCGCAAAACGCTATTTAAAGCAATTAGCTAAAAGAGTGGGTGAAGGCAAAAAATTGCGGGCTGGTTTTCTCAAAGATGCGACTTATCCCGATGGCACTTCGGTTGCAATGGTGGCAATCAGTAACGAGATCGGTGATCCGGGGCGAAACAGGCGGCCCCGTCCGTTTTTTCGTAACACTATCAACGAACATGCTAATGAATGGGGTGATACTGTCGCACAGTGTTTGAGGGATAATGATATGAGCGGAGATGTGGCATTACGAATGACCGGGGAAGTTATTAAGGGGCAAATTCAGCAATCCATTCGTTCTTTCACTTCACCGGCTAATGAAAAACCCACTATAGCTAAAAAGGGATTTGATGCGCCGTTACGTCACACCAAACATATGCTGAACAGTGTTGATTATGTGGTTGATGAGGGGAATGAATGAACTTGCATGGCATTGCATCTGGTGCTGTCGGGGTTGTTAATCCGCACTCACCTGGGGAGATACGGGTAAGTGCGGGATATGATATAGCACCCAGCGGCAAGCAAATCCCGAAATACATCACAACACCCGTTACCGCACAAATCCAGCCACTGACTTTTACTGATCTGCAACATACGAATGGTTTGAATATTCAGGGCATACTCAAAGCAGCTTATGTGAATGGCAATTTTAATGCCGTCAACCGCCCCAGGCAGCAAGGGGGTGATCTGCTGATTATTAATGGTGAAGTGTGGTTGATAGTGCAGATTTTGGAAGCGTGGCCGGATTGGTGCAAATTCGCTGTTACATTGCAGCGTGGGGAACAATAGTGACAACGATAAGTGTAACGCAAGACGATATAACAACCGCATTACGCGGTTTTTTAATGGCCTTAATACCTGAACGTAGCGTTATTTTGTCTCAGGTAAATCGCTCACCGATGCCGGATAGTGATTTTATTGTTATGACGCCATTGAACAGCACTGGTTTATCAACAGGTGTAATGAACTATAACGCCCCAACAGTGGCAGGCATGGGGGAAAGTCTAATCACTCGGACGACATGCTGGACATGTCAAATCGATTGTTACGGCCAGTTCGCTCATGAGGATGCTCACATTATTGCAACGACGGTGCGTACTGAATATGCGAGTGAGCTATTCAAGAGATCAGGTATCGATATGGCACCGCTTTATGCCAGCGATCCGATTCAGACGACGATGATTAATGGTGAACAGCAATATGAGTCGCGTTGGACATTTGAATTTACCGCTCAAATCAACCCCGTTGTGACAACAGAACAACTATTTTTCAACAGCGTTACGCTGAACACTAAAACAGTGGAGTCTATTCATGGCAATTCCAATCAGTAAAGACGTGAGAATTAATCCGGGGGTGCTGTCGGCA
This sequence comes from Photorhabdus sp. RM71S, assembly GCF_042879355.1. Classification (NCBI taxonomy): domain Bacteria; kingdom Pseudomonadati; phylum Pseudomonadota; class Gammaproteobacteria; order Enterobacterales; family Morganellaceae; genus Photorhabdus; species Photorhabdus sp. RM71S. The sequence continues at coordinate 126,966 of NZ_JBHFKV010000008.1, forward strand.
GCGGGTAATGCTGTTGATCTCAACGGATTATTACTGACAGATAATGCATATGCACCCGTTGGTGCGGTGTTGTCATTCTCGACTAAAGAAGATGTGGCGGCATATTTCGGTGGTGCATCCGAAGAATATAGCATGGCGGCTATTTATTTTTCAGGGTACAACAACTGTACAAAGACACCCGGCCAATTACTGTTTTCGCGATTTAATCGAGCGTCAGTATCGGCCTGGTTGCGCTCAGGTTCTTTTAATGGGGTAGCCATTACCGATCTGCAAAAAATGTCCGGTACGTTGAAACTCAATATCAATGGTGCAGCAATAAATGCCGCAATCAATCTTGATGGGGTTAAATCCTTTGCGGATGCAGCAAAGAGCATTGAAACAGCGATTGGTAAGGCAGTAACGGTTGTGTTCGATACCACCCGTAAAGCTTTCATCATCAATGTTTCTGGCAGCATTAAACCGGAAGATACAAATATCACTTATGGTACTGGTGATGGGGCCGAGGCTCTTAAGTTCACTGGCGCACTAGGGGCAATGGTTTCTCAGGGGGCTACAGTGTCGGCGGTTCCTGATCTATTTGCCGTGATTAAAACGCAGTCTCAGCAATGGGCCGGTTTTACGACAGTATTTGAATGTACAGATGAACAGCATCTTGCATTATCCGCGTGGGCTAGTAGTCAGGCATATCGCTATTTCTATGTTGCCTGGACAACAAGCGGCACGGCAAAAGTGAAAGGCAGCCAGGAAACTCTCGCCCATAAAATTATTGGTATTAATCGCTACGGGAGTGTCGTTCCTGTTTTCTGCTCTGATAATATGAAACCGGCAGCGGTATTAGGTTATGCGGCAGTGCTGGATTTTGAGCGAACGGAGGGGCGTGTTCCGTTTAAATTCAGAGAATTGAACGGCCTCAGTCCGGATGTGATCGATTCTGATGTTTATGATGCACTGATTGCTAATGGATATAATTTCTATGGCAATTATGCCGCCAATAACATCACCGAAAATTATTGGGCTGATGGCACAATAACCGGTGATTTTAAGTGGTTAGATTCCTTCTGTGGCCAAATCTGGCTGAATGCGAATTTGCAGGGTGCGGTTATTGCCTTGTTCAAATCCAACAAGACTATCCCTTATAACACGGCTGGCCGTGCGCTGGTGGAAGCCTCAATGAGTGATGTTATCCAGCGGTTTAAGTTGTGGGGCGGTATCCGATCAGGTGTAACATTATCGGCTGCACAAAAGCTGGAAATTATTAACGCCGTGGGAACTGATGTTTCAACGTCAATAATCGCGAAGGGTTATTACTTGTATGTCGGGGAAATGTCTGCCTCTATGCGTGCAAATCGCACCAGCCCAAGCTGTACACTGTGGTATTGCGACGGTGGCAGTATTCAGAAATTCGAAATGGCATCTACGGAGGTTCAATAATGTCAGACACAATCACTTCTGCTGATGCGGTAATTACCCTGACAGTCACTAATTTATATCCGTCTGGTGTGCAATTACAGGGATTTGCGGCAGATAACATTTTCGAAACTGAGGCGTTAGATTTGGCTGAAACGGTACGTGGGGCGGACGGTAAACTGTCAGCGGGTTTTATCTACGGCAATATCAATCAGACGATCCATATTATGCCTGATTCGGAAAGTCGCACCATTTTTGATACCTGGGCGACGACATCACGTACTAGCGTCGCTGTGTTCAGATGTAATGCGACGGTTATTCTTCCGGCTATCGGGCGTAAATACACATTGGTGAACGGCGTTCTGAAGCAATGGAAAACCATGCCGGACGCAGGCAAGGTTTTACAAGCGGCACAGGCCGTCATTGAGTGGGAATCAATAACAGGTGAGGCATATAGCTAATGGCACGTAAAGAAACCTTCATCACTATGAATGATGATAATCGCGACAAAGGAAAGCTTTTTTACATTCAGGAAATGCCCGCTTCACAGGCTGAATGGTGGGCTATTCGTGCATTGATGGCAATGGGGAGAGAAGGGTTGGATATCCCCGATAATTTTCGGGATTTAGGCATGGCTGCATTAGCGGTGGTTGGATTGAAAGCAATTTCTCGCATTGCTCCTGATGAAGCCAGGCCACTACTTGATGAACTGATGGGCTGTGTACAGATGGTACCGAACCCGGCAGATAAAAAAATCAAGCGTGAACTGATCGACAGTGACATTGAAGAAATTGTTACCCGGCTGAAATTGCGTGCAGAGGTGCTTAAGTTACACGTGGATTTTTTCAAAACCGCCGACCAATCGTAATCCCGCCGCGCTATTCCAGTATCTCAAAGCCATTCGGTATCGTCAGTTATATAAATGTCCCAGGCACAATAGCGACCGTTATCTCATCAGGAAGAGCGACACTCCATGAGCTGGATACAGTTTATGGTGTGGAGGATCTTTGGCAGTTAATCGAGATTGTTCAGGTCGATAATCACAATGCTTACGTTTTACAGCAGGGTAAAAACTGATGGCAAACATTATAGATGAACTTGTTATAACTCTGGGACTGGACGCGACTGAATTTAGTGCAGGTGAAACCGCGGTAATTGCCGGGATCGGTGGTTTGGCTCAGGTGATGCAAAAACTGGTTGACTCGTTTAATGATGGCGAAAAGAAAACCAGTAAATCATTAGACAAAACCGGCAAGAAAACTGAAAAAGTGGCAAAAGAAATGGAGACGGCAGGAAAGAAAGCCGCCTCTTTCTTTTCCAGCATAAAGGGTCAGATCCTGGCTTTGGCGGGTGTTACGGTCTCACTCGGTGGACTGAAAAGTTTTGTGACCAGCTTTACCGGCAATCTCAATCAGTTAAGTACTGCTGCTGATGCATTCGGCATGTCGGCTAAGGCGCTTGATGGCTGGACAAAAGCGGGTCAAGCATTCGGGGTGAGCGCAAATGAGATTGTCGGGGCATTTTCACGCATTAATGATGCCAAAGCCCGGTTAAAATCAGGTGTTGCGCTTGATCCGGCTCTTGAGACGCTGTTAAAAACGGCGTCACAAGCGGGTGTGGATATTGATATTACCTCAGAAAGTACCGAATCCATCATGCGCAAGCTGACCGGTGTTTTTCCCAGGCTCAATAAAGATCAACAACAAGCTTATGGCGGTGAACTGGGATTCGGTTACGCCGCGCAGCAGTGGTTCTCATCCGGTCATGCACTCAAAGATGTGGATAAATTTACAGCCAATTCAGGTGTAGATGATAAATCTGTTGCCGCTGCGCGTCGTTTCCGTGAACAGTGGACAGAGATAAGCCAGAGTTTTGAGAAAACAGGCTACATTCTGTTTAATGCCCTTTTGCCATACATCAATCAATTCAATATCTGGCTGAAGGATTTAGCCGATTGGATGAATAAGCATCCGGAAGAGATTAAAAAAGCGGTCAGCGGTTTTCTCGATAAGATGAGTGTTATTATTTCAGTCGCTAATCAGGCTGCGGATGCGGTAGGCGGTTGGAGTAATGTCATCATTGGTCTGATTGGGTTGAAGTTTGCGGGATGGCTATGGGGAATTTATCGCGCGGCTTCATCTATGCTGAAAATGGGGAAAGGTGGCGGCGGATTGCTAGGCAAAGGGGCTATAGGGAAAGCCGGAATATACGGCGCTATCGGGTATGCGTTATATGATCCTGTAGAGTCAGTCGCGACTTCGATTGTCGGAGAGGAGACCAAAAATACACTGGATTCGTATGGGTTTTATCTGGCAAGCGACTGGACGCCTTTTTTTAGTAAAAAAGAATATGAAGCTTATCAGGCAAAACTGGAGGGTAAAGCCTCTAAGCCAGATAAGACCGTAGTTAAAGAAGTCAAAGAGGAAGAAAAGCGCAGCGAAAACGACCGTATTATTCGGGCAGAGAATGAACGACAGCAGCGGCTGGAATACAGCAATAATTGGTTAAAAACCGCGTTAGATAAGCTGACCGATTCAATTAATAAGTTAATTGATTTGTTGATCCCTCAAGCTGTGGCAGATGAAATGTCATCCTTTGATGATACATCAAATACTACCGGCATGAAATTACTGGGTTGGCTATCACCGAAATTAGCGCAACTTGAGCAGCAGTTCGGGTTACCGGAGGGTTTATTACGTAGTGTTGCCATGACGGAATCGGGAGGTAATCAGTATGCCGTGTCCAAAGCAGGTGCCAAGGGCTTATTTCAATTTATGCCAGGTACAGCTAGAAATTTTGGGTTAAAGGATAATGACGTCTTTGATCCGGTAAAATCTTCGGAAGCCGCGGCAAAATATTTATCTCAGCTAATGAGAATGTTTGATGGCGATTTGAGTAAAGCACTGGCGGCTTATAACTGGGGACAGGGAAATGTCATGCGGAAAGGATTGGGTGCTGCACCAAAAGAAACCCGCGATTATATCCCAAAAGTCTTGGCGAATATGCCGCAACCTGGCGCTCATGTGGCGGCACAACGTTGTTCGAATACGGTAAATAACAACCGAACCTCCTCTGTTTCTGAGAGTTACCACATCGGAACTATTCAAGTTAGCTCTAACGCTAACAATGTAAAAGGCGTGGTTGACGATGCCCGACAGAAAATAGGTGGATCAACGCTAGCAACAAGTTATTCAACGGGGGTAACCGGATAATGGCATTTTCTCTCAATCAAACAACGGTACTTAGCGCGTTCCGTAGCGGCAATCTGCTGTCTGCTGTTAACAGTATGATATCCCCAGGGTATGGTATTTATTATGCATCCGGACAGAACGTTGGTGATAAGCCGTTTACGCCTACCTCATTCATTGCAGTAGAAGTCACACGAGAGGCATCTATCACCACTGCACCGATAGAGAAAGGTGGCTACACATCGTACAACAAAGTGCAGCGGCCCGGTGAAGTTCATGTGACATTTTCATTTGAAGGATGGACCGGCTTTTCTGGTTCTATGCCTAATCTGACAAATCTCACGTTAACGTCCCGTTCTGATGTCCTGGAGACACTGAATAAGATGGTATCCAGTGCCGAAATTTACGATATCGAAACACCCGATACCAATTACACAAGTTACGATTTGATTAAGTACGATTATCGGATAAAGCAGGATAACGGCGTCACATTGCTGATTGTGACCGCAGTTTTCCAAGCCGTACAAGACATTGCTGAAGTGACGATGAGCAGCAATGTTGCTAATAAGTCAAATACAACAAAGAATGAGACGGCTAAAGGTCCAAGCAAAAACACTGAACAAAAAACAGGTGCAACAAAACACGCTACATTATCCGATGTCAAAAAGGCCCTGACTGGATTAAAAAAATCGGTTTCTAGTGCTGCAACACAAGTTGCCGATAAAGTTTCATCCGGTTTCCAGCGTGCGACAGAAACGATTACCGGTCCGTTAAATGATTCTGTATTGAGTGCCACTAACCACCTCAATGATGCAGTAGAAGAATTATCGAGGAAATTGACGTGATTGAAATAGCGCTCAGGGCGGCCAAGGCTCAGGAGTTCCCGGTGACATTGAATGAGCAGTCATGCATGATACGTCTCAATCAACGTAGCACCGGTTTATATATGGACTTAACTGTAAATGATAAACCTGTATTGCAGGGAGTTGTGTGTCTCAACTGCAATAAAATGGTTCGTTACAGTTATTTACGATTCCAGGGTGAGTTGTTTTTTGCTGATCTGGATGGTTCATCCGATCCCCTTTGGGAAGGGTTAGGGCAGCGCTACAAATTATATTACCTTTTCCCAAGAGAGGTGACTCCATGACGTACAAGCAACGCAATATCAAAGTTGAATTTCAGCTAGTTGACGGCAAGACATTTGATGATAGCGGTAACAATATACTGACTATCGAAAATGCACGCGCTTATGTCAACATAGCGGCGTGGGGCGGCATATCAGGGACACAAATAACATTACAAATCTGGGGGTTAACAACCAGTCAAATGGCAACGTTGAGCTATCGCGGGATCTGGATTGGTAGTGCAAAATTCAACTTAATGCGTGTATGGGCGGATGGTAATGCCATATTCGAGGGTTTTATCAGTGATGCTTATGCAGATTTTAATCAGTTACCTGATGCCCCCCTGACGATAACAGCCAGTGTGATGTTTGGCCTAAGAGCAAAGGAAGTTGAACCGTTCACTGCATCGGGAGATGTGGATATTGTCGATATTATTACTGCAATGGCTAAAAAAGCCGATCTAACGGTTGAAAATTATGGCGCCAAAGGTGTTATCTCAAATCCTAATTTTACTGGAAATGTTGTTAATCAAATCCAGCAAGCCGCAAATGCGTTAGATATAGATACTGACTTCGGGATTGATAAAGTGACTATTTGGCCGCATGGTCAACCGAAAGTTGAAAAATTGTTATTTACGTCTCCCAAATATGGGTTGATTGGCTATCCCATATTTACTGGCGTGGGAATAACAGCAACTATTCTTTTCAGTAATGAAATTATTTTAGGTCGTAAGATACAAATAGAAACCTCTTTACCGAATGCTAGCGGCACTTATCTGATAACAGGGGCGGAGCACTATCTCACATCCTGGCTTGATGGTGGTCAGTGGCACACATCATTTAACAGCACTCCAGTAAAAGAGGAGGGTGACAACAATGCCAAAATTAACAACAAAGCCAGCTGATTTTTGTAGTGAGGCGAATACCCTTGATTTTGTTATGAGGCAATTTCTCAGTCAGCATGTTTTTATCACTTTGGGTCTTATCATTAAATCGAATGGGAAAACCGTAGATGTCAAGCCGATGGTGCATAATATGACGGGAACCGGGAGAAAAATCGAGAATGGAATAATCTATAATGTTCCAATATTTCGCCTCCAGCGTGGTAACAGTGCTGTCATTATGAATCCAGTGATTGGTGATATTGGTCTAATTGCTATCTGTGATCGTGATATCAGTAGCGTCAGAGCAACAAAAGCACCGGCATTGCCAGGTTCAAAAAGAACACACAATTATTCAGACGCAATTTATCTGGGTGGAGTTTTAAACGCAGAACCACAACAATATGTTGAATTCGTAGATAATCAGATAAATATTGTCTCACCGAATAAAATTAACGTAGTCGCATCGACAACGGAAATTACTTCATCAAATTCAATCACAATAAACTCACCATCTATTATATTAAATGGTGCGGTTATTCAAGGTGGTGGCGGTAACGGTGGAAATGCAACATTCGGTGGAACCGTAACAGCGAAGGGTGAAATTACAGGAAATGGGATTAAACTTTCATCGCACGTTCATGGTGGTGTAGAATCTGGAGGTTCAAAAACCAACAAGCCGGAATAAAAATATGTGTAGAAATCTAACATTAAATATTATTGTTGCGGGGGCTTTGTTTGCCAGCGTGTTTAGCGCCGGGGCAGAAAACAGTGACATTTCTCGGCAGGAAAAGATTTCCGCTATGTGTATGTCCCAGTCTATATTCCAGCAGTATGCCGCGAGTGCAGGACTGAACTATATAGATCCTTCTACTCCCGCAGAAGAGGTCCTGTTACGAACAGGAAGTTACTCGACTGAAAGCCCGGTATATAAAGCTCAAAAGGAAAATGCTGTAAATCAAGGAATAAAATTGATGCTAAACGAGAAACAAGTAATGAATGTTATCCGGTATTACTATGAGAACCGTGATGAAGCAATGTTGTCTCAGGGAGAAGAGGCTTCATCCGTTTTTCAGCAGCTATGTGTCGTTAATCCAAAGCGTTATCTTCCTAGCTACAACACGTTAAAAGCGGCGGGAAAAATATAGAATCTGTTGATTTTTAAACCCCAAGCCAGGGATGGTAAACATGAAACATTTTGATACATCACAGAACAATAAAATCACAACTTTGGTTGTGAAACCAGTTGAACTAGGGGTTCAATGACGCTAATATAGCCTCAGCTATATATATCAATTTGATAACTGATAATCATCTATTGAGGGGGGGTATATGCCAAAAAGATTGGTAAATCCTGAAAAGATTAATGGGGTTTTCGCTCATTTGAACGAGAACTCAAATAATCACACCCTTTATATTGCTCTGTCTAAGGGTATCGACATTACCGATCAGATAAACGGATTGGCACTTGCACCTGGTTATCGTATGGTTCGTGTTGATGGCCGCCTTAGTGATCGGATTAGTCAGTCTCATTTCGAACTTGCTTTGCTTAATGATGTATCTAAAGAGGTTGCTTATTATAATCGGGTGGTTATACAGCCTGATGTTGTATTAAATTGCCGCCCTGTAACTCAAATTCTCGTTTGGCGTATCAGGACGCCTCAGCATCGAGCAGCTTTACGTGATTTAGCTGGTAAGGTGTTCTTTGATTACTTGATTGATCAGTACAATGTGATTGTGTCTGATATGAATCAGACTACTGATGGTATGGCATTCTGGCAGGATAGAATGTACGACGCGCTAGCATACAATATGCATGTTTATGCTTATGACATGATCACATGTGAGTTGCGTAAAATCTTGACACAAGATGATGTTAGTCGACAAGAAATGTGGTTATGGGGAGATCCAGAACACTATCAAAATAGACTAGCAATAATTTCTAAAAACGAGCTACCAATACCAAACGAATAAATTAAGCCCGCCCCTCGCGGGTTTTGTTTTATCTATGCCGCTTAATTGCGGTTTTTTTATTTCTATAAGGATCGAAAATGCAAACTCGCTCATTTCTTCTTGATATCAAATCATGGGATTTAACGTTAGATGATTCTGGAAATATCTCTATTACTGATAACCCTTATGCTGTGGCTCAGGATGTCGCTTGTGCCTGTAGTACATATCTGGGAGAGTGTTGGTACGACACAACATTAGGTCTTCCTTATTATCAGCGCATTCTTGGTCATTGGCCCGGAATTCAATTAATTAACAGCAAAATGCAACAAGAAGCAATGAAGTTACCTTATGTTCAGTCTGCCATTTGTAAAGCTATAAGCGGGGACGAAAGAACTATTGTGGGCACGATGACAATAACGGACACGAATAATCAATCAGCGGTGGTAAATTTCTGATGACTAACTCTGTAGTACTGACAACAAGTGTTCCTAGCGTAACATTTACAAAGACTGGTTTAACTGTACCCGACGAAGTTGATATTTTAAATGGGCGGCTAAATGATTTGGCTACCGCAATGGGCGGTGCAATGAGTACCAGTTTGACAACACCGCAGGGTCAAATGGCAATGAGTGATACGGCTATCATTGCTGACAAGAACGATCAGTTACTTGCTATCGTCAATCAGATTAACCCGGATTATGCAACCGGACGTTTCCAAGATGCCATTGGGCGGATTTATTTTTTAGACCGAATTCCAGCATCGGGAACAACGGTAACAGCAACATGTACCGGGTTAGTTAATACAGTTATTCCAATTGGTAGTATTGCTCAAGATAAAAAAGGGTATCTTTATCATTCAATAACAGAGGCTAAGATCCCTGACAGCGGCTCTGTTGATGTTGTTTTCCAAAACTCAACAACAGGGTCGTTAGCATGCCAAATTGATGATTTGAACACGATTTATAGCTCAGTACCTGGCTGGTCTGGTATCAGTAATGCGAGTGCTGGCGTACCTGGCACAGATGAGGAAACTCGTGCTAATTTTGAGTATCGTCGTAAACAATCTGTTGCTAAAAATGCGACAAACTCATTACATGCCATTTATGCGGCAATATTAGAAGTAAATGGGGTAGCAGACTCATACGTTATTTCAAATGATACTTCGGTAGTAAAAACAGTCGGGGTATCAAAATACAAAATAGCGCCGAACTCTCTTTATATTGCTGTGTATGGGGGAAAGACTGAGGATGTCGCTAGAGCAATCTGGAAGAAAAAGCCTCCAGGTATTCCTACGAACGGGAATACAACTCACACCATTGTGGATGATGAAAACTATGTTCAGCCTTACCCTGAATATGAAATTAAATATGTGATACCGACGCCCATTCGTGTTTATGTTGACGTCTCACTTGCTGATAGCGATTACCTTCCTGCTGATATTGAAACGCAAGTTAAATCAGCTATAGCGCAAGCATTTAACGGTGAAGATGGTGGAACGCGAGCAAGAATAGCATCTACATTATTTGCTGGTAGATATTATTCAGGCGTTTATAACATAGATACATCAAGTGTTGATATTTACAGCATTACACTTAGCCGTGACGGTACTGCTTATTCAACATCAATTAGTTTTGGTATTGATGAAATCCCAACGCTTGACACAGATAATATATTCGTGAAATTAGTAGGTTCATAAATGGAAAATGTGGAAGCAACTATTCTTGCTCAGTATGCCGCTAGCCCAAAACTCAACTCACTTATTCGAAGTTTCAATGCTGCTGTTTCCTCTAATGAATTTATTAATACATTTTACGACCTGATTTGGAATATTGACACGGCAAACACGTATGGGCTGGATGTGTGGGGAAAAATAGTGAATGTTAGCAGGCGGCTGACTGTTAATGAAAATGCAAAATATTTGGGCTTTGGTGAAGCTTTGCTGGGCGTCGACAACAACAGATCCAAATCCATTTGACCAGGCGCCATTTTACGCCGGGGAATCAAAAACAAAAACTATTGAACTATCAGATCAGATGTATCGAAAGCTGATTATGATGAAAGCCATGTCAAATATATCTGATTGCACTATACCAAACATCAACAGAATGCTTGTTTATATGTTTAGCGATAGCGGACGCGCATATATCACTGATGATGGAAATATGAAGATGAGTTATGTATTTGAATTTCAGCTATCAACAGCAGAATTAGCAATTGTTCAAACATCAGGAGCGCTGCCATATCCGGCAGGTGTTAGTGTCTCAATCGTTCAAAGAATACCAACAAGTGAAATCAACTGAAAAGCCTATTCTTATTACTGTTCCGTTCGCAAAAGATGGGAATTATAACGAAATTGCAACAAAGTCTACTGAAAATAGTTTGGCGAAAGGCATAGCTACATATCAGAGCGGTTTTCCTCCGTTAACGATGACAGCAATATCTGCTGGTGGAATTCCCCCATCTGGCAAGGATATGAACGGGATATTGAATGATATTACTGCCGCAATACGTTATTCAATGTCTGGTGGCCTGTATTCGTATGATGCTGATTTTAGCGCTGCCACTGATGGTTATCCTAAAGGGGCTATTGTTGCCAGTTATGATGGAAGTAAAATTTGGTGGAATGGGGTAGAAGATAACAATACAGATCCGGATAGTACATTAGCTTCCGGTTGGAAAAATCTGTTAGCAGATCCTAACGGGTTATTTCTACAGAAAGCCAATAACTTATCTGATATTAATAACAAAGCGACAGCGCGTAATAATTTAGGACTGGGAGAGCTTGCAACTCAAGATTTTATTCCCGATGCCACATTAGCCCAAAAAGGAATTATTCAGCTTACTGACAAAACAGGCAACAGTAATATACTTGCAGCAACTCAGAAACTTGCTTCCGATGTAAATGATAATGCAAATAGTAAACTCGCTAAAAATCAAAATGGCGCTGACATCTTCAATAAAACTGAATTTGTAAAAAATATCGGTTTATCGGAAACGGTAGAATTGGCGAAAAGTGCCGTGCCGAGTAGTCGGAAAATTAACGGGAAGCCGTTGGCTGGGGATATTAGTTTGAATGCTGAAGATGTGGGAAGTTATGCTAAATCTGAGAGCGATAATACTTTCTTGCGTATTTCTAGCAATAAAACCGCAACTGTTGGCAGTTTACTGATTGACAGTAAAACTCCTTTTCCTAAATTGCGTTTCAAATCGAAAGATGGGTATGTATTGGGAATTAACGGTTCTGAAGGGAAATTGTTGCATATCTATTCTGACGATCCCAAAAATCAGCGGCGTTACAATATATTAACGCCTGAGAAAAGTGGTACTCTTGCATTACAAAATACAGCTATAAAATCCGAAAATGGCTGGTGGCAATGTGGAGATACGGGGATAATTATTCAATGGGTTAAAGTCCCATCAGCTCAACAATCATGGATAAAGGTAAATTATCCAATTTCTTTTAAAAATAAGCTTTTTGGCTATATTGCAAGCATGTCGAGTATCAATACATCAACTGGTCACACATTAGTACGTAATGCAACACTATCGACATTTGAATATCAAGCAGGCACTCCCAACAATGATGAGAATCCAGGCAAAGTTGTACATATATTATTTTGGGGGGTATAAATGGTCTATTTTTCCAGAAAAGAATGTGTTTTTTATAATGAAGCTCATGAAGAGTGTGTTGAAATAACAGCAGAAAAACATAATGAATTACTTGACGGTCAATCGCGCGGTTTTGCTATCGTCAGTGATAAAGACGGTTATCCAATTCTTACAAAACAAGTGCCATCTGTTTACCACAAATGGGATAGTGAAAAGTGGATAATATCAGAAAGTGATAAAATAAAGCTCAGACGGGAACAGCAGCAGCAAGCAGAACATAAGAAACAGCAACTTATGCTCACGGTAAGTAAACAGATCGCTCCGTTACAAGATGCTGTAGATTTGGGGATGTCGAGTGATGAGGAAAAATCGCTGTTAGCAGAGTTAAAAAAATATAGAGTATTATTGAACCGCGTTGATGTTAATTCAGCCTCAGATATTAACTGGCCCGAAAAACCCTTAGAATAATGGAATCAGGGCCAATTGAACCGACCCCCAATAGCTAGATAAGTCTAATCAAATGTGGTTTTTCTGCACTACTCTGATTGAATCGTCCTCAAAATGTTGGATAACCATCCAACATTTAAAGGTGTAGTCCATTTATGCTTTAGTCTATTAGATAATCATCAACCCACCAGGATAATACTTAATCCAGTCAATAGCAGCATTGGGGTTAAATGGCTCAATACTCAGTCCTTCCAGGCATTGCCAGAGTTCCTGGGTGTTCTGGGCGGTAATAACAATACAGTCCGGCATCACCCGGATTTTTAGTGGCATTCCGAAGGTAAATCCCGCCTCCTGTAACCATTTTCCTTTTAAAGAAATACCGTTTTTAGCTACCTTGCCAAAACGTTCAGCTTGGGAAATTCGCTGAATTGTTTTATTATCGCGTTTAGCCATAATTAACTACCTTATATAGTTAGTTGTGGTAAGCAGGGTTATCGGGTGGCAGCCCGGTAGCTCTGCGTCAGTGAAAATAGTCTCTCAATGTTGGATTATGAACGATAGGTCACTTTTCTGCAATAAAAATATGACCTATAGTTTACCTGGATTTTTCGTTTTCAGGCAGTCCATTGAGGGCATCATTCCAGTGTTGATCCCGTTCTATATTATTCACTATTTTGCTGATCCATGTTTCTGATTTGCCCCACCGTATAGCCAGTTCGCGGCGCGTCCAGCCTTTTCGTTTCATCTCAGACTTAAACAATTCTGGCGGTATACGTTTCAAAATTACTCCCACAAATATAAACTGTTTATCGGCACATCATAGTATAGCCATTTCGCCGATAGGGTGACATTGGTAAATAAAATGACCGTTTAAGTGGCACAAACCGAACTCCATGAACATAGGATATGCCACACCAGAAATACCGATTACTAAGGCGATTGTATATGAAGTTGAGTTACATGTGTGCATCAGAAGCTGGTGGTATCAGGTGCTGGATTTATAAATAATGCCATATGAAGCAGAGATCTGATGAGGCATTTTATTTTGCACTACGCATTATGATAGAGGTGTTGGCCCTTTTAATGAGCATAGTATTAACACCTGACTGTGAGGAGTTGGTTGCTGTGCTACGGGCATAAAAAAACCAACCTAATTATGGTTGGTTTTTCCAAAAGCTCCGCGGCTCCTTTGCGTATTCTTTTGTGTCCCTTCATCGTCCGGTCAGTGTCCAATCAACTTTGCTAACTCACTGTTTTTAAAGCTGTTGTCCTATCACTGTCCCTACTAATTTGGTGGAGCTGGCGGGAGTTGAACCCGCGTCCGAAATTCCTACATCCTTGGTACTACATGCTTAGTCTAATCTTTACATTCGCTTGCCAACTGCGGATAGACACGCCACTAACAAACTAGCCTGATTAAATTTAACGCTTCAACCCCAGGCAAGGCATCCACGCGATCTCTTTTGGGTTTGACCTCTCTTGATCCCCGTCCTAAGAGCGGAGGCTAGGGAGAAAGGGCTCTGCGCAGGTTATTAAGCTGCTAGTGCGTATTTTTCGTCGTTTGCGACTATTTTTTTGCGGCTTTTTACGAGGCCAACCGCCCCTCGGCATGCACCTTGGGTTTCGCGAATCCCGTCGAATCCAGAATCAGCCCCAAGTGTCTTAAACGCAAGTATATCAGAATACTAAACCATAATGCCAGAATTTATCGCCCTGCATTCTTCATAATACGCGCTTTGTCTAATTTCCATTCACGTTCTTTAATGTCCGAACGTTTGTCGTGTGCCTTTTTACCTTTTGCTACGCCAATTTTGACTTTACTCCAGGCGTTTTTCCAATAGAGAGATAAGGCAACAACAGTATAACCTTCACGATTAACTCGACCATATAATGAGTCAAGTTCGCGCTGATTAAGTAAGAGTTTGCGTGAACGCATTGGATCACAAACGACATGGGAAGAAGCTACATTTAACGGGGTGATGGTGGCACCAAAAAGATAAGCGTCGCCATCTTTGAGCAAAACGTAACTGTCGCTGATGTTGGCTTTACCAGCGCGCAGTGATTTGACTTCCCATCCTTGTAACGAGAGACCCGCTTCAAATTCTTCTTCAATGAAGTATTCGTGACGAGCTCGTCTATTCATGGCAATGGTTGCCGAACCGGGTTTGTGTGCTTTTTTCTTTGTCATAGTGTATGCATTATACTGAATGGTTTGGTGAAAGAAATCTTTTCCCGCGCATATTTGCTGATTAATGCGTGTTTATTGCATTATACGCTGACAGTTTTTTCTTTGATCACGTATAGGTGATATTATTTGCTACAATTAAGCCTTACAGGAAATTATATGCCACAGATTAGTCGCTCTGCGTTAGTACCGTACAGCGTGGAACAAATGTATAAATTGGTCAATGATATCGGTTCTTACCCGGATTTTTTGCCGGGGTGTGTCGGCAGTCGGGTGCTGAGTGTTAGCAGTAACGAAATGACTGCATCAGTCGATGTTTCGAAAGCGGGTATAAGTAAGACTTTTGTTACCCGGAATATTCTGGCCGATAACCAAAGCATTAATATGCAATTGGTCGACGGGCCTTTTCGTAAGTTGATGGGAGGCTGGCAGTTCATACCATTGAGTGAAGATGCCTGTAAAGTTGAGTTACACCTTGATTTTGAATTCACTAATAAGCTGATTGAATTGGCTTTCGGTAAGATTTTTAAGGAGCTGGCTGGAAGTATGGTGCAGGCTTTTACTCTGCGTGCACGTGAGGTTTATCGTGTCTGATATCAATATCGAAGTTGTTTATGCATTGCCCGATCGCCAATATCTGCGTACGGTGAAATTGACTCAAGGCTCAACTGTTGAGCAGGCAATAGTTGCATCAGGTTTGCTGACTTTGCGTAATGATATTGATTTGCAAAAGAATAAAGTTGGGGTTTATAGCCGTCCTGTCAAGTTGACGGATATTTTGGAAGAGGGTGATAGGGTGGAAATTTACCGCCCATTATTGGCTGATCCAAAAGAAATGCGTCGTAAGCGTGCTGAGCGGGCTAAAAATAATGCTCAATAATTACCATAGACAGTCAGTCATCTATTTTTTTGACTGACTGTCTATTTATATCTCTTTGGTTATTGAAGATCTTCGGTAAGTGAATTTTCGTTTTTAATATCAGTCAGTACACCATTACTGCCAAATGTCAGGGTCAGAGTTTGCTGAGTCACTTTTTCGTGCCCAGGTTGCTGACGAAATACATAAAACCACGTTTGAGTTCCAAACGGGTCTTGTAACATCGGTGTTCCTAATGTGTAAGCTACCTGTTGCTGGGTCATTCCCTTGTGGATTTTTGATACACTAGTCGGTGTTAGGTAGTTCCCCTGATTAATGTCAGGGCGATAAACAGCCCGTTCCAACGTAGAGCAACCCGCAGTCAGCATGACAAATGATACAGCAGCGGCAGTCAACATTTTACAGCGCATGGTAATTACATTCCTTTAGGAGTCAGGAGGTTGATAATAATAGACCTTGACGAGATTGAAAACCTTTATACCCGTTATCTTTCAAGTTGCCTCTTTGTTGGCTGCGCTCACTCACCCCGGTCACATAGTTACCTATACTCCCGGGGATTCGTTCTCTTGCCGTCGCGATGCATCTTGAAATCCAGAGGGTATACAAGCTTTAGCTATGACCCTAAATATACGCAAAAGTTGTATCAGATTACGCGGCAAGCAGCTCTTTAGCGTTTGCCAGGGTATTTTTTGTCACTTCACTGCCTGCGAGAAGCCGCGCTAGCTCTTGTAATCTGGATTTTTTATCCAGCAATTGCATTTGAGTTTCAGTTTCTTCACCATCAGTCTGTTTACTGACATAAAAGTGTTGGTGACCACAACCGGCTACTTGAGGCAGGTGGGTGACGCACATAACCTGTGTAGATTCGCCTAATTGACGTAACAGACGGCCGACAATTGCAGCTGTTGGGCCACTGATACCAACATCTACTTCATCGAAAATCAAGGCGGACGTTTCCATTTTCTTAGCCGTTATAACCTGAATTGCCAGCGCAATACGGGAAAGTTCACCACCTGAAGCAACTTTTGCGAGAGATTGGTGTGGCTGACCGGGGTTAGTGGTGACGTTAAATTCAACTTTATCTGAACCATCAGCATTCAGATGTTCAGGTGCAAAAGAGACATCAATGGTAAAGCGACCATGAGGCATGGCGAGTTGATGCATACTGTGAGTAATGAGTTCACTTAGTTCTTTAGCATATTGTTGGCGAACCAGATGCAATTTTTCTGCAACTTCCAATGCCTGCTTATGGTGTTTATTAACCTGCTCGCTAAGGTGGGTGCAGTCATCTTCTTGCTGCGCCAGTAATTGCTGTTCTTCTAATAATTGTTGATGTAGTGAAGGAAGTTCTTCTGGTACAACGTGGTGTTTGCGGGCCACTCTAATTTGTTGTGAAATTTTTTGTTCCAGCTCAAAAAGACGATTTGGGTCCATATCCAGTTGATCACCGTAGTGGCGGAGTTCATCGCTGACTTCATTAATTTGAATGGATGCTTCTTCCAACATAGTGAGTAATTGACTGAATTTATTATCCATAGTGATGAGTTCTGCCAGTTCGTGTTTGGCGTAGTTCAGCAGACTGGTAATATTTTGTTCATCGTTATCACTAAGTAACTGGAGTGCGGTTTGGCTGACAGACAGTAGCTGACCACGGTTTGCTAGCCGTTTATATTCATTATCTTGTTCTTGATATTCACCTGATTGTGGTGCCAGCTCATTAAGTTCTTTTAAGTGATACTCCAGTAACTGTTGACGAGATTGACGTTCAAGCGCCTGTTGTTGGAATCGAGCCAGATCCTGACAACTTTGGTGCCATTGATGATATGCCTGTTTCATTTCATTTTGCAGATTGAATTGATTAGCGTAAGTGTCAAGCAGGCGTTTTTGGTGGCCGTTATTTAATAGTAATTGATGGGCATGCTGACCGTGAATTTGAATAAGGTGGGTACCCAATTCGCGTAATTGGGAAATCGGTACGGCAGTGCCATTGATAAAGCCTCTGGAACGACCATCTGACGTTATTGTACGGCGTAGTAAGCATTCATTACTGTCATCAAGTTGGTGTGCTTCTAGCCATTGGCGAGCAGAAGGCGTATCAGAAAGAGAAAACCGGGCACAAATATCAGCACGAGAAGCCCCGCTACGCACCATATTGGCCTCACCACGATTACCCAGACATAAACCTAATGCATCAATTGCGATGGATTTACCCGCGCCGGTTTCACCTGTGATGGCTGTCATGCCTGGCTGGAAGTCAATTTCAAGCTCACGAACAATGGCAAAATTGCTAATGGTTAACTGGGTGAGCATCACACTTCTCCTGTGTATAAAAACATCTCTGTATCTTCATACAGTATAAACTGGTTTTTTATACAGTAAAGTAGTGAAACCTAATTTTTTAGAACATTTTTTTAGACCAGCTTAGTTTTGTACTTAATGTGTTGAAGTAATTATAGTCTTGAGGATGAATGAGATTGAGCTTCTGTTTGCTGCGGCTAATAATTACATCCTCTCCATCCTGTATAGGTAGAACTATTTGGCTATCGCAACTGACTTCATAATCGTTGCTATTTTGGGAAAATTTCAGCCTGATGCTGCTTTCACTGCTGATAACCAATGGCCGAGAAGACAATGTATGTGGGAACATCGGTACCAGGACGATAGCATCCAGATTTGGTGTCAGAATTGGCCCACCTGCGGAAAGCGAGTAAGCTGTGGAACCAGTTGGCGTTGCGATAATTAGTCCGTCAGAACGTTGGGAAAAGGCAAAACGTTCATCAATATAGACTTCGAATTCAATCATATGTGCCACTTTCCCTGGATGGAGTACGACTTCGTTGATAGCGGTACTGATACGAGGTTTCTGGCCGTTTCTTCTGACTTGAGCTTCTAGTAGGAAACGGTGTTCGTTCCGATATTCGCCATCCAATACTTCAGAAAGTTGTTGCAAAGCATTATCAGGATCTAAGTCGGTCAGAAAACCTAGATTGCCTCTGTTAATACCAATGACTTTAATGTCATAACGGGAAAGGACCCGGGCAGCGCCCAACATATTGCCGTCACCACCAACAACGACAGCTAAATCAGCTTGTTTGCCAATTTCAGTCAGACCGCCAGTTTGTGCATCTTTTAAACCAATGTCTTTGGCAATCTGACGATCAATAATGACAGAATAACCTTTGGATTTTAACCAATGATAAAGCATCTCATGAGTAGCAAGTGCTTCTGGGTGGCGAGGATGACCAACAATACCTATGCATTTGAATTTTTTATTCATCGTTGTAATTGCCTTCTAGCAAGAGGTTTTATCCTCACAATACGGCGGGTTCCCTTGAATCCCCAGTTTAGATCCCCATAATAGGCTAAGTAGCGAGATTAATGCCAAATACGCGGAGATATTCATGAGTAGTAAAGAACAAAAAATGCCTGACGAGCAAGTCTCGGAAGATATGGAAGTTGTATCTGAACAGCAAAATAGTGCGGATAAAGCAGAAGCATCAGAGACAGAAAGCGTTGTTGATCCGCGTGTCGCAGAGCTGGAAGAACAGCTCAAGCAGGCGCAACAACGTGAACGTGATGCCATTTTGCGTGCTAAGGCTGAAGTTGAAAATAT
Organism: Photorhabdus sp. RM71S; assembly: GCF_042879355.1. Lineage (NCBI taxonomy): Bacteria > Pseudomonadati > Pseudomonadota > Gammaproteobacteria > Enterobacterales > Morganellaceae > Photorhabdus > Photorhabdus sp. RM71S. The sequence continues at coordinate 146,249 of NZ_JBHFKV010000008.1, forward strand.
CCGTCGTCGTACTGAGCAAGATGTGGAAAAAGCCCATAAGTTTGCGTTAGAAAGATTTGCCAATGAACTGTTGCCAGTGATTGATAATCTTGAGCGCGCTTTGGAGGTGGCAGATCGTACTAATACCGAAATAGCACCTATGGTTGAAGGCATCGAGCTGACGTTGAAGTCTTTCCTTGGGGCTGTGGGTAAATTTGGTATTGAAGTTGTTGGCGACACAAATGTTCCTTTTAATCCTGAAATTCATCAGGCTATGACCATGATGGAATCCGATCAGCATGAACCAAATCATGTCATGATGGTCATGCAGAAAGGGTATACCTTAAATGGCCGTTTGTTACGCCCGGCAATGGTAGCTGTATCAAAGTAATTTTAGCTCAGTAGTAATTTTAGTTCAGTAATAAGTATCAATGCCGCTCCAACAGGGGCGGCATTTTTTTATTGTGGCAACTCAGGTGTCCAGTTAATTGGCGCGATGCCTTGTTTTTCTAGCAATGCATTGGCTTTTGAAAAGTGTTTGCAGCCAAAGAACCCTCTGTGAGCAGATAGTGGAGATGGATGAGGTGCTTTGAGAACATGGTGTTTATTAGCATCAATAAAGTAGCCCTTTTTCTGAGCGTGGGAGCCCCAAAGCAGAAAAACGACGCCTGAACGGTGCTCATTGATAGCGGCAATGACTTTATCAGTGAAAGTTTCCCACCCCAGATTCGCGTGGGAGTGTGCATTACCACGTTCTACGGTGAGTACGGTATTGAGTAGTAACACCCCTTGTTTAGCCCAACTGACTAGGCAACCGTGATTTGGATGCTGGAAGTCAGGTATATCGGATGCCAGCTCTTTGTACATATTAACCAGAGAAGGTGGCGCAGGAATACCCGGTTGTACAGAAAAAGAGAGGCCATGTGCCTGATTGGGGCCGTGGTAAGGGTCTTGCCCAAGTATCACCACCTTAATATCAGCCAATTCGGTGTAGCGGAATGCATTAAATACATCCTGTTGTGGCGGATAAATAGTTTTACCTGCCTGACGTTCTTTTGCGACATAGGCCAGCGTGTCGAGAAAATAGGGCTGTTTTTTCTCGTTACCGATTACGTCGTGCCATGTGAGGGGTGCGGACATAGTAAATCCTTTTTATATAATTACCAAATGGATGTTAGCTTACCGATTACAAAATCAGAGGAAAACCTTTGATGCATACTAAAACTAAATTCTTGATAACTATTTCAATGTTGTAAAGTATTTTTGAAAGTTTATCCAAAAAATTGCTTTGAGGTTAGCTATAGAAACTTATTTAAAACGTAAGGTAGCAGTATGTTTTATAGTAACTATATGAAATTAACTGTTTTGAATCAATGAGTATCCTCATTTGTGTGGGTATATAGGAATGAGGCATATTGTTTTGACCAAATAACCAAGATAAGTCATTGATAATTTGGTTTATTGTGCGAACGTAGAGATAGAAATGATTAAAGGTATTTAACACCGTGAAGGGCCAGATTGTGGTTAAGGATAAGCTGGATCGTTTGAATATTGTATGAAGCCAAAACAGTATTTGTTGTAAGTAGTCAGTTCACTTTGACTCTTTTCTGGCTATTTATTGACAAATAATAGGTAGAAATTTCTCTGTTATCAGAGAGAAGAATCACAGGTGGTTAATTTTATTAACAAAATTTAAACATTGATTTAACTTAATGGCGTTCTCTGCCGATAGATTAGTTGTACTGATTAAATCGTCGATTATTTTCAGCTATCCTTAGGGGAATTTTATGAGTTTATCAATTGAAATGAATCTATCAGTCGATTCAAGTTTTCCCGTTTTAAATAATCTTCAACTTGTTACACCGCCTTCTGTTCCAGACCAGAATATTGAAAAAACGACCACTGAAGTTTTTTCCCTCTCGGAAATAACTAAACAAAATAATAGAGTCTATCAATCATTAATTAATGAACAGAGTATTAACGTTAATTTAAAGTCAATCACAGGAATTAAGTCTGAGCAAATTAGTGGTAAGCAATCTCATGAGATTGATTATATGTTGACCTTAATTTCTGATGATGTTTACATACGCACCACGATGGGAATAGGTGATTATGTTCGTCTTTCTGATGGTGAATTATTAAAGGCAGGAATAGAGCCGGCAAATTTAAGGGATGAAACAACAGGCTTTCAGGCAGGTATTTATCGGAATGACGATCTCTACATAGTGGCTTTTGTGGGCACTAATGATTTGAAGGATATATTAACTAATTTACGACAAGGTTTTGGATTTGATGAAGCTCAATATCATCAAGCAATTGATTTAGCTCGTACTGCCAGAATAGCATTTGGGGAAAACTTGTTATTTACTGGGCACTCTTTGGGAGGTGGATTAGCCGCGACAGCCGCATTATCAATTGGAAAGCCTGCGGTAATATTTAATTCAGCTGGTGTTTCTGACAATATGATGAAAAATTTGGGTTTTTCACCTCAAGAGGGTAGGGCTATCGCTGAAAATGGATTGGTACGCCATTATGTTGTGGAGCATGATTTACTTGATGCATTACAACAAAAACTGCCGGTATCTCAGCCAATAGGACATAAAATCTTACTGAAATATAATGATGATTCGGAAGAATCAGGCAAAGGTTTTCCTAATAATCTGATACGTGGATTAAAAGCACATTCTCTTGAAAAGGTGCTGGAATTATTAACGATATACAAACCTTGGTCATCTTTAAATGATGAACAGCAAGAAGAATCTCTAGTCATGCTTAATGAACCGGATCTGAGCATTTCCGCATAATTAAAGAGAAGTGTGATGAAAATTAATGAAGTAATTGAGCCTGAATCGGAACTAGATTGTCAGCGGAGTGAAGAAAATATAACTCCGTTACAATGGGCGATATTCAATCAGCGAATGGATGATGTTAATAATTTGCTGAGGGATGGAGCTGATCCTACTCAACCTGGGTTGCAACAAGAAAGTGCTTTACATACGGCTGCAAAAATCAACAATCCTGATTATCTTAAATCTTTATTATCATTCTCGCCTGATGTGAATATTATTCATCCTGTCACTTTAGCAACACCTTTACATGCTGCGGTTCAGGTAGGGAGAAAGGTTCAGGTTAAATTACTGCTGATAGCAGGAGCTAACCCCAACTTGGCTAATCGGGTTGGGGATACTTCGTTACATATTGCAGCTAAAATTAACTCACCGGAACTGGCGTTGATATTGTTGAAGTCAGGCGCTGATCCCACATTACAGAATAAGCAGCAGTCAACGTTCCAGATCTATTTCAATCTCACACCACTGAAAGTACGTAGCCGTGAGATGCAGGCTGAATATGATAAAGTCAATAATTGGCTGAAAGCGCAGCAAGTCAGCCGATATTATTTAAAGTAAGATAAAAACGGGCTATTTGGCCTAATGCCAGTCAGTTAAGCTGATTGGCCTCTATTTTTACCGGGTATTTTTGCGGTTTACGCCTCACTACTCTCGGATATTTTCTGTCAGGAAGCTTCGCTGGTAATTCAAACATGCTTAATGTTTCCAATAAGTAAGCATAGCGCTTAGGTAAATTACCTGCACTAGGATATTTTTGCTGAGAAGAGCGAATCATCATGATGAGGTTACCTTGTCAGGAACGGCATTGTTTATATTTTATTCAATTTCGAGATCAAGGGAAGTATTTAGAGGTTCTCGTAAGTTGTTTGGCGTAGAATGTTAAATTATTTATTTTTTCGAGAAAATGTTTCTTTATTTATAACTAATAGGGAAAAAATCAAATTAATTTACTGATGTAGCATGTTTTTGTGAAAAACAAATAATAGAACTCGTAATTAACATTAAATAATATTCACTTATTTAAATTATCTTTGATCTTTATCTCAAAAAAATAGTTCATATTTATTTAACTTTAATTTAAAGGTAGAAAAATGAACTTGGGATAAGTGTTATATTTATATTGCATTCACTCATATAAATTGGCGGTAACATGGTTTTTTTGAAAGTAATTTTTCTCTAAATAACTGTTAGCTGTGAAGCAGAATTTATGGTCGCTTTAAGACTGATCATTTATTATAGATGATCAAAAACTTGCGTGATTGCTAGAATAAACTCGCTAAGATTTAAGGAATTCATTATGGACAAGTCTGATCTGAAATTTAACAATAACCTGAAAGAAATTCTAAAACTGGAAAGCAGTATGAGTGAGCGTGGTAACTACCATGATAGTGTGGTAACTGAAAATTTTTTCCTGTTGCTGAGACGGGATTGTATTAAGCGAAAAGTTTACTCGATTCTGGAAGAAGCCAGAAGCGATATTTTTGATTACATCGAGATGTTCTATAGCAGTAAGTGCAGACACGGCTCTAGTAATAAAATGTCTCTTTCTGATTATGAAAAAGACTATTTTCAACATATTACATTTGGTTTCATTTGTTGGATTTTAATTGATAAATTTATATGTTTTTTATGGGGTTATACCCGTGCTCATTGAAACTGCTTGATTTTCGCCCAAATGAGGTTCATGGTATCCATCATGAAAATATTCATTACCGATGAACAAAAAGCCGAACTTGAACACCTTCATCACACCTGCCGTGATAAGCGGGAGTGTGATCGCATCAAAGCGGTCCTGCTGGCTTCTGAGGGCTGGAGTTCTGTCATGATCGCTCAGGCCCTGCGCCTGCATGAAATGACCGTTAATCGTCATATCAGCGATTACCTTAATCACCGCAAACTCAAGCCCGACAATGGCGGCTCTCAGAGCCACCTCAGCGAAACACAGACGCAGGAACTTATCGCTTATCTGACCGCGAATCTTCTGCCCACCACACAGGCGGTTATCCACCTTGTCAAAGAAGCGTGGAATATCAGTTACACCGTTCCCGGCATGAATAAATGGCTGCACCATAATGGATTCAGTTATAAAAAACCTTGTGGCGTCCCTCATAAATTCGACGCAGAAAAACAGCGACAATTTATTGAATATTATGAAAATCTTAAAGTTACAGCGAAAGACGAACCCATCCTTTTTCTTGACGCGGTTCACCCGACTCAAGGTACCAAACTCGGTTATGGCTGGATGCGAAAGGGCGAGAAAAAAACAGTCAAAACAACAGGAAGCCGGACTCGCCTGAATCTATTGGGCGCGCTCAACCTGAATGCCATTGGTCGTACCGTGTTCCAGGAATATCAAACCCTCAATGACTACAATATTTGCTGTTTTTTTAATGAAATAAGAAAGTCTTATCCTGACTATGATCAAAAAATTCATCTTATTGTGGATGGGGCGGGTTACAACAAAGCTCATCTTGTGAAGGAGTGGGCTTATGTTAGCAATATTGAATTACATTACCTTCCTCCATACAGCCCAAATTTAAACCCGATAGAGCGATTATGGAAGGTCATGAATGAACAGGTTCGAAATAACCGTTATTTCGCGGATAAACATGAATTTCGAGACAAAGTGTTCAAATTTTTCACTACAACGCTACCTGATATAGCGGACTCGCTGACGTCCAGAATTAACGACCATTTTCAGGTGCTAAAAACTGCATTTTGAAGTTTATTGGGTATATTCTACATGAAATACCAAATTTCTTTATCACTGTATATATGAATTGGTGCAGTTTAAAAATTGCATTAGTATATTTTAAGAGTCAGTTTCGATAGTGTAAAGGAAACAATAATGAAAAATGAAGAGAGTACTTTGAAAATAATGCTGTCAGAAAAAAACGTTCTGCATTAGTACTGGCTGGCACTTCAGAAGTGGGAATGAGTATTATCGACGATCTCATTGTGCAACAATATAATGTTACGTTTACTTGGTGGCAAGGAGATAGCAGAGCTGAAGAGTTAACAAAAAAATATGGTAATCAGGTAAAGGCGATACAGCTTGATTTGACGTGTGAAGAGAGTGTCATAAAAGGCTCATGGTCTCCGGCTTCCTGTTTCAGTTTCCCGTAGGTTTCCATAAAGGCCCGTTGCTGTTCCGCGTTGAACTTGTGTGGCACGCTGGTCGGTTTTTTATCACTGAACCCATTGTGGTGCAGCCATTTATTGATGCCGGGAACGGTGTAACTGATATCCCACCGTTCTTCGACAAGGCGGATAACCGCCTGTGTGGTAGGCAGAAGATTTGCGGTCAGACAAGCGATAAGTTCCCGCGTCTGTGTTTCGCTGAGGTGGCTCTGAGAGCCGCCATTTTCGGGCTTCAGTTTGCGGTGATTAAGGTCATCGCTGATATGACGATTAACCGTTGTTTCATGCAGACGCAGGGCCTGAGCGATCATGACAGAACTCCAGCCCTCAGAAGCCAGCAGAACCGCTTTGATGCGATCACATTCCCTCTTATCACGGCAGGTGTGATGAAGGTGTTCGAGTTCGGCTTTCTGTTCACCGGTAATGAATATTTTCATGACGGATACCATGAGCCTTAGTTTGGGGAAAATCAAGCATTTTCAATAATCACAGGTATAAACATTTTCTCTTTTATGAAATAAACAAATATATAGCACTTGTCTGGATGAGCGTCTTTGTTATTAATGGCGTGATAAACGACTACTTCAGTTGGACGATCTATCTGCGTTTGGTTTCTTTAGGATTTATTGTGATTGCCATAATTGTGTCTAAGTACGTACCGGGCGTGATGAGAAATCATTACAGGAACAAGCAAAAAACTATTTCTACAGTGTAGTCTTCTTAACTCGCAAAATATGAAAGGAGAATAATATGTCACTGACCACCATTATTAAAGATACCCCAATATGGGTCTGGATTCTTTTTGCTTTTCTCATCAGGCGTGGGATCAGTGCCTTGTACGATCGTGAAATGCGAATTGATCGCCTTTTCTTACTACCAATAGTATTCTTGGTTTGGGGGGTATATAGCGTCATTTGTGAAACTACATTCTCAGATTTAGCTTTGATAACGATGATGGCGGGTTTACTCGTCGGGATTGTAATGGGATGGGGTCTGTGGCGCTCTCAACCAAGATTACGTGAAAAAGCAGGCAGTGATTTAATCATCCGTCCTGGCACTTCGTTGACGCTGACGCTGATTGTTATCACATTTATCGTTAAGTTTATTATTACGGCTATGTTAAGCATTCACCTCGTGTTGTTGCATTCGTTACATTTCAATCTGTTTTTTGGCTTTAGCAATGGTGTGCTTGACGGTATTTTCTGGGGCGGAACGCTAAATCTTTTTATTCCTTGGTACAGAAACAGGACCAAGAGCGTCTATAAATAGTGTTTATGAAACTCTAATACTCTCTGTTCTCCCCTGCCATGCTGTATCTGTGATGAGGGGAGGCCATTTGGATCGCCAGTCAGTGTAGTGTGAGTTACTGGTGTAAAGAGTATCCGCCTCACAAAATTATTAGTAAAAAATTAAATACAAATATTGATTTAGCTAATCCTTATTCCTCTGGGAAAAAGGGGGAATGAGGATATTAATGGGCTAATTAGGCAATATACTTTCCAAGAGGGGCAGATTTTAATGAAAGTTTCTAATCGGGACGGGAAATAAATTCTGTCATAAACCGATTAAATAATCGACTGCAAAAACTCGGGATGGCAAAATACCCGATAGATTATTTAAAGAAATAGAGAATGCTGAGAGCCTATTTACTCACAGAATAATCTGACTATGTGCAACTGCATATTATAATTAACGGGCCAACTGGCCCGTTTAAAGATTTACGCATCGCTACTGGTTGGTACTTCCGGTTTTGGATTACCGGAAGGTTTACGGCGTTTACCGATATTTTTGCTATCTCGATGACGTATTTTGACTTTTTTCTTCGAGTCTTCTGCTTTCTTTTTCTCTTTGCGTTTAGCCAATACTTTTTTCGATGGCTTATTGTGGGCTTTGTTACTTGGTGCTTTGGTTGTTGGGCGAAGTTCATCAACAATCCGCGACGTTAGTGGTTCATTCAGATAGCGACTGATTTTGCCTAATAAAGGATGATCATGTGCTTCCACTAAGGTAATTGCAGTACCTTTGCGACCTGCACGAGCTGTCCGGCCAATACGGTGTAGATAAATATCGGCGGTGCGCGGTAAATCAAAATTGAAAATATGACTGATATCATCAATATCCAATCCACGGGCAGCAATATCTGTTGCAACCAGAACAGTGATACTGCCATCATTCAGGCGCTTAACTGCTTCCGTCCTTTTAGCTTGTACCATTTCCCCTTCAAGGAATCGGGCTTTAATGCCGGCTTGATGCAATTCATCCACAAGTTCATGTACACGTTCACGTTTGCGAACAAAAATAATGGATTTAGTGACATCGGGTTGTTTTAGTAAATGGCAAAGTAGGGCTGTTTTGTGTGCCAAATTATCTGCACGGTAGTAAAATTGCTGGATTTTTTTGCGTTCACGGCGTGATGGTTCAGCATCAATTTCAACTGGATCTTCCAGTAAACGTTCAGCAAAATCACGGATGGCTTCCCCTTCCAGAGTAGCAGAGAATAGCATGGTCTGTTTGCGCCAACGGGTTTCACCCGCTATGGTTTCAATATCGTTGGCAAAACCCATATCCAGCATACGATCGGCTTCATCAAGGATGAGTGTTTCAACTGCCCGACAATCAAAGTTTTCTTCCTTGATATATTGCAGCAGACGGCCTGTAGTGGCGACGACAATATCTTGATTTTCGCTGAAAATTTCTGCGTGATTCATATAGGCTACGCCGCCAGTAATGGTCGCGATATCCAAATTGGTATGTGCAGCGAATTCTTTTGCCTGATCTGCCACTTGCATGGCTAGCTCACGGGTGGGCGTCAGGATCAGAATGCGTGGTGGTCCAGATTTCTTGCGTGGAAAATCTAATAAATGTTGCATAGCTGGCAGCAGGTAAGCGGCGGTTTTGCCGGTACCGGTAGGCGCTGATCCTAGTACATTACGCCCGTCCATTGCTGCCGGAATAGCCGCAGCCTGAATTGCTGTTGGGCGGGAATAACCTTTATCATTCAGGGCGTCAAGCAGGCGTTCATCAAGCTCAAGTTCAGAAAAGTTTGTTGCAGTCATCATATACCTCTGTTTAGGCCGCCGATTATAAACGGGTTGGGCGTATTGTTCATCTATTAAAGCGGTCAATTAAGGTAGATAGCTTTTACCGAAACATAATAACCTTTATCCTATGGCGAAATTTATTGTGCTAAATAGATATAGGTTATTAATTTGAAACAGAAACGACTTTTACGCCGGGATGGATTTACTTTCAAGCAATTTTTTGTTGGTCATGAGCGGTGTGCGATGAAAGTCGGAACTGATGGCGTTTTATTGGGAGCATGGGCTCCAGTGAGTGACAAAAAAGCGATTTTAGATATTGGCTGTGGCAGTGGGCTCATTGCGTTGATGCTAGCACAGCGTACGGATGAAAATACTAAAATTGATGCAGTGGAATTGGATACAGAGGCCGCATTGCAGGCGCAAGATAATGCAGAACAATCTCCGTGGCAGAAAAAAATAAATGTTTATCAGCAGGATATTGGTGATTTCGCTGAACAGTATTCGCAATGTTATGACTTAATTGTCAGTAACCCCCCCTATTTTGAACCGGCTGTTGCTTGTCGAAATGAGACAAGGGAACAGGCTCGTTATACGGGGTCGCTGACTCACCAGCGATTATTACAATACGCCGAGACGTTGATTACAGCGGATGGTCTGTTTTGTGTGGTATTGCCATATGCCATTGGTGAGGAATTTGAAACAATGGCATGTCGTCTGGGTTGGTTTTCCCATCATCGGGTCAATATCCGCGACAGGCAAAGTAAGCCATTGCATCGGATGTTATTGGCATTTTCCCGTCAGGAAAAAATCAGTTTAATCAGTGAATTGACTATTCGTCAACCAGACGGTACATATACGCAAGAATTTCAGCAATTGGTGACGGATTTTTATCTCTATTATTGAATTATTTTATGAATTGTGGAAAGAACCACGCCGGAGCGTGGTCATGCAGAAGTTTTGCTAGTAAAAATCAGGGCGTCAAAATCGTTGGTTTTGATTCTGGCAGTAAATCGGGGTAATCCAGTGTGAAATGCAGACCTCGGCTCTCTTTTCTTTCCAGCGCACAACGCACGATTAATTCAGCGACTTGCACCAGATTTCGTAATTCCAGCAGATTGTTAGAAATCTTGAAATTGGAATAATAATCGTGTATCTCCTGTTGCAGCATATTAATACGGCGCAGTGCTCGTTCCAGGCGTTTGGTTGTACGCACAATGCCGACGTAATCCCACATAAATAGACGTAATTCGTGCCAGTTGTGCTGTATGACGACCTGTTCATCTGAATTGTCAACACGGCTCTCATCCCAGAAAAGGAGTTGCGGTACTTCTTCTATTTTTTCGATCTGTTGTTGGATATCTTCTGCAGCAGACCAGCCATACACCAGACACTCCAGCAGAGAATTAGATGCCATACGGTTTGCACCGTGCAGACCCGTATAGCTGACTTCACCGATAGCATATAAGTTGTTGAGATCAGTATGTCCCTGATGATCGACAACAATACCACCGCAGGTGTAATGCGCGGCAGGAACGATTGGAATCGGCTCTTTTGTTAGATCAAAGCCCAGTGTCAGCAATTTTTCATAAATCATTGGAAAATGCTGGATAATGAAATCCGCTGGCTTATGGCTGATATCCAGAAACATGCAGTCAGCACCAAGGCGTTTCATTTCATGGTCAATTGCTCGTGCTACGATATCGCGAGGAGCTAGTTCAGCGCGTTCATCAAAATCGGGCATAAAGCGGCTGCCGTCTGGTCGTTTCAGATATGCGCCTTCACCTCGCAGGGCTTCTGTCAACAGGAAATTGCGCGCCTGTGGATGGAAAAGACAGGTCGGATGAAACTGGTTAAATTCCAGATTGGCGATACGGCAACCCGCGCGCCATGCCATTGCAACGCCATCACCGGATGAGATATCGGGATTTGTCGTATATTGATAGACTTTAGCCGCACCGCCTGTTGCCAGTACAACAACCTTAGCGCGATAAGTTTCCACCTGTTCTTGCTGACGGTTCCAGATATAAGCGCCGACGACTCGATTATCACCGTCTAACCGGGCTTTATTTGACGTAATTAAATCCACTGCGTTGCAGCGCTCTTTCACTGTGATATTTGGATGAGACATCGCTTTATCAACCAGTGTCGTTTCTACTTCTTTGCCGGTTGTATCAGCATGATGCAGAATACGACGATGGCTGTGACCACCTTCACGGGTCAGATGATATTGTTTTTCTCCATCTTCGCTGGTTTCTGTATCAAACATGACACCTTGATCAATCAACCATTGTACGCAATGACGGGCATTGCTGGTGATAAACTCAACAGCGCTTTTATCGCAAAGTCCTGCTCCGGCGATAAGGGTATCTTCGACATGAGATGCGATACTGTCTGTCTTATCAAATACAGCGGCGATACCGCCCTGTGCATAATAGGATGCACCTTCGCTAAGAATACTTTTACTTAATACCGTGACTTTATACTGTGAGGCCAGGCGTAAAGCCAGAGATAGGCCGGCGACACCGCTGCCAATAATAAGTACATCGCTGTAATGTTGAGAGAATAATGATTGCATAATTGATGATGTATGAATGAAGATGGGTAAAAATCATGTTAGCCTATCAGATATGATCAAAGCTATGATTGCAACAAAATGATGACAAAAATTGAACTTCGCAGAATTTTATTACTCAAAGCCATGCTTGCTCAGGAATAGGACAGCATGGTTGGTTCAGTAAATATCAATGTGGAGCTTTGCTTCGGGAGATTTAACCTCGAATGAGCGAGCAGTTAACGGATCAAATGCTGGTTGAACGAGTGCAGAAAGGTGATCAAAAGGCATTTAACCTACTGGTAATCAGATATCAGCATAAAGTGGCGAGTCTTTTATCCCGCTATATTCCGCAGGGTGATGTTCCTGACGTTGCTCAGGAGGCATTTATTAAAGCCTATCGTGCATTGGCTTCGTTTCGTGGCGATAGTGCTTTTTATACTTGGTTGTATCGTATTGCAGTAAACACTGCGAAGAATTATTTGGTTTCTCAAGGGCGCCGTCCGCCGTCCAGTGATTTGGATGCCAGTGACGCAGAAAATTATGAAACTTCAAATGCACTAAAAGAAATTTCGAACCCTGAGAATTTAATGTTGTCAGAAGAATTAAGGCAGGTGGTTTTCCGAGCTATTGAATCTCTTCCCGAGGATTTGCGAATAGCAATAACGCTGAGGGAATTAGATGGGTTAAGCTATGAAGAAATAGCTACCATTATGGATTGTCCGGTTGGTACGGTTCGTTCCCGCATCTTCCGTGCAAGGGAAGCCATTGATGATAAAATTCAACCACTGATTTAAAATTAAAAATAGTGGAACAATACTGAAGGGTACTTTGGCATGCAAAGAGAAAAACTTTCCGCATTGATGGATGGCGAAACTCTTGATAGTGAAGTCGTTAGTATTTTGTCTAAAGATTCTGTAATGCAGAAACGCTGGGAAAATTACCACTTGATCCGTGATACATTGCGCGGTGATGTGACGGAAGTATTGCATCTGGATATTGCTAGTCGGGTTGCATTGGCACTTGAAAAAGAGCCGGTTCATTTCACCCTTGGGGCTATACCTGAATCTCAGCCTCAACCAGAGAACTGGCAAAAAATGCCGTTCTGGCAAAAGCTTCGTCCTTGGGTGAGTCAAATGGTTCAAGTGAGTGTTGCAGCCTGTGTTTCGCTGGCAGTATTGGTTGGTGTACAGCAGTACAACAGCCATAGTGCTGAGGATCTTGAATATCAATCTGATACGCCCGCATTTAACACTTTGCCAATGATGGGATCGGCTTCTCCGGTGAGTTTGGGAGTGCCTTCTGGTGATGATATATTTGGCAATGATCCGCGCATTCAAATGCAGGAGCGTAATAAACGTATTAACATCATGCTGCAACAATATGAACTCGATCGCCGTGTGCATTTTAGGCAAAATGATGAACGGGGAATTTCACCACAGGTTGCTATTCCGGTTCCCGGAACGCAATCTTTAGGAACACAATAGCAGTAATGAAACATATTTGGTTCTCCGTTTGTTTGCTGGCGGGCGGCCTGCTTGCTCCTTTACAAGCCTCGGCACAGCTTAGCAGTGCTGAGGTTTTGTTGCGGGAGATGGGTAATGCCACTCGGTCACTAACTTACGAGCTTGCTTTTATTAATCTCAACCAGCAGGCTATTGTCTCAGTCCGTTATCGCCACGCTATTATCAATGGTATTCCAATTGCCCAGATTATGCAGATGGATGGTTCTCGTAGGGAAGTTGTCCAGCGTGGTAATGAGATCAGTTATTTTGAACCTGGATTGGATGCTTTTAGTCTTAGTGGTAATCATATTATTGATTATTTACCGACCGTCATTTTTGCTGACTTCAATCAGTTGAAAAAATATTACAATTTCATTGACGTTGGTCGTACCCATATCGGTGATAGGCCTTGTAGGGTTGTACGCATCACCTCCAAAGATGAAGTGCGTTATAATTATATTTTACTGATCGACGAAGAAACTCATTTACCATTACGTATTGACTTACTTGATCGTGATAGTGAGGCGCTTGAACAATTTAGGGTTGTTTCTTCTACCATCGATGGGGATATCAATGATGCAATGAGTGTGATTACTCGCTTAAATATGCCACCAATGCTGGTCATTCCACCATTAGAGAAGGTCGTATTTAATTGGAAGGTGGGTAAATTGCCGGCTGGTTTCGTTGAGGTTTCACGTAACCGTCGTAAATTGTCAAATAGTGGCGCACTTGAATCTATTATGTTCAGTGATGGTTTATTTAGCTTTTCTGTGAATGTGACTAATGCTGATAAAACCGGTAAGTTGGAATATCCTCTCCGTCGTGGGCCCCGAACGATTTATAGTGCAATACGTGGTGCAAATGAGGTGACAATTATTGGTGAATTACCATTGGCAACTGCCAAGCGTATCGCCGCTGGTGTCGCATTTATAGGAGCTGACTGATGGTTAAAGAGTGGGCAACAGTAATTCACTGGCAACAGGGGCGGGCATTATTACGTTATGGTTCCTCTTCTGGTTGTGGCAGTTGTCAGGCGCGAGCAACGTGTGGTTCTTATTTACTCAATAAATTAGGGTCTGATGGCATACATCAGCTTGAACTTGAGATTTTACAACCGTTGCAACCGGGGCAAAAAGTGGAAGTTGGAATCCCTGAAGGGAGCTTGCTGCGTTCGGCGTTGTTGGTTTATCTGACACCGCTTATTGGGTTATTCCTTGGTGGTGCACTTTTTCAGTTATGGGTGACCAATCAATTGTGGGTGTTTTGTGGCGGTGTTTTAGGAGGCGCGTTAGGATTCTTCTTTGCCCGCAAAATCGCTACTTACTGGGATAATCGGCAGGAATATCAACCTGTCGTTTTGCAAATCGGCTTGCCTCCTGATGCCATTCACATTCAGCATCGGGAATAAATCTATACCCAATGGATTTCAAGATGCATCGCGACGGCAAGGGAGTGAATTCCCGGGAGCAGCCAACAAAGAGGCAACTTGAAAGATAACGGGTATATTTTAGTTATCCAAAACGTTTAATGATTCATACCTTAAAGCTGTAGGCATGACTAGGTTTTCGTAGATTTGGCATGTAGAATACAGCCTTTCAGGCCGGTGGCCGACCTAATAAACCGTCGCTTTATGTCCCTCTGTGTGTCCATATAGGCGAATGATTCAGAAATATCAAGGCAGAAAAATATTTATAATGAAGCAAATACGAAATTTCTCCATTATTGCTCACATTGACCACGGTAAGTCGACGTTATCTGACCGTATTATTCAAATTTGTGGTGGCTTAACAGATCGTGAGATGGCAGAGCAAGTGCTGGATTCCATGGATCTTGAGCGTGAGCGTGGTATCACCATTAAGGCCCAGAGTGTTACTTTGGATTACAAGGCGAATGATGGGCAACTCTATCAATTAAACTTTATCGATACGCCGGGGCACGTTGATTTCTCATATGAAGTTTCCCGTTCACTAGCTGCCTGTGAAGGGGCATTGCTAGTGGTTGATGCTGGACAGGGAGTGGAAGCCCAGACGCTGGCTAACTGTTATACCGCGTTGGATATGAATCTAGAAGTTGTTCCTGTTCTGAATAAAATCGACTTGCCGGCGGCAGAGCCTGAGCGCGTAGCGGAAGAGATCGAAGATATTGTCGGTATTGATGCTACCGATGCCGTGCGCTGTTCGGCCAAAACGGGTGTCGGCGTACAAGACGTCATTGAGCGTTTGGTTAAAGAGATTCCAGCCCCGGAAGGCGATCCTGATGCGCCATTACAGGCTCTTATCATTGACTCATGGTTTGATAATTACCTTGGTGTTGTCTCTCTGGTGCGGATTAAAAACGGTACCTTGCGTAAGGGTGATAAAATCAAGGTAATGAGTACCGGCCAGGTGTATAACGCCGATCGCCTTGGCATTTTCACCCCTAAACGTGTTGATCGTGATGTATTAGATTGTGGCGAAGTGGGCTGGTTAGTTTGTGCAATTAAAGACATTCTTGGTGCACCCGTCGGGGATACCTTAACATTGTCCCGTCAACCAGCGGAAAAACCACTTCCAGGCTTTAAAAAAGTGAAGCCACAGGTTTATGCAGGGCTGTTCCCTGTCAGTTCTGATGACTATGAAGCGTTCCGTGACGCATTAGGTAAATTGAGTCTGAATGACGCTTCACTATTTTATGAGCCGGAAAGTTCTTCTGCGTTGGGTTTTGGTTTCCGTTGCGGTTTCCTTGGCCTGTTGCATATGGAGATTATTCAAGAGCGTCTGGAACGTGAATATGATCTCGACCTTATTACAACGGCCCCAACGGTTGTGTATGAAGTGGAGACAACTAGCCGCGATATTCTCTATGTGGATAGCCCATCTAAACTACCACCGCTGAATAATATTGAAGAGTTACGTGAACCAATTGCTGAGTGCCATATGCTATTACCTCAGGAGTATTTGGGGAACGTCATTACCTTATGTGTTGAGAAGCGCGGGGTGCAAACTAACATGGTTTACCACGGTAAACAGGTTGCACTGACTTACGAAATACCGATGGCGGAAGTGGTTTTGGACTTCTTCGATCGATTGAAATCTACCTCTCGCGGTTATGCTTCACTGGATTATAATTTCACTCGTTTCCAGTCATCTGATATGGTTCGTGTGGATGTATTGATTAATGCTGAACGAGTTGATGCATTGGCGTTGATTACTCACCGTGGCAATGCACAGTACCGTGGCCGGGAGCTGGTGGAGAAGATGAAAGAACTTATTCCTCGTCAACAGTTCGATATCGCAATTCAGGCTGCGATTGGTAATCATATTATTGCGCGCTCAACAGTGAAGCAATTGCGTAAAAACGTCTTGGCGAAGTGTTATGGTGGTGACGTCAGCCGTAAGAAAAAGCTATTGCAGAAACAGAAAGAGGGTAAGAAACGTATGAAACAAGTGGGTAACGTTGAGTTACCACAGGAAGCTTTCTTAGCCATTCTTCATGTTGGTAAAGACAATTAATAAGCTTGTAAGGAGTCTAAATGGCTAACACTTTTGCCCTGATCCTAACGTTGGCAACGTTAGTCACCGGCATTATTTGGTGTATCGATCGTTTCAAATGGGCACCAGAGCGCAAGAAAAAACTTGCCAGATTGCAGGAGCTGACTGAAGGTACAATGGATCAGGAGCATCTGGCTGAGACTATTAACAAGCCGACATGGGTGGATACCTGTTCATCTATTTTTCCTGTGTTAGCCGTGGTTCTGATCCTGCGCTCTTTTGTTTATGAGCCTTTTCAGATCCCATCGGGTTCCATGATGCCAACTTTATTGATTGGTGATTTCATTCTGGTAGAGAAATATTCATACGGATTGAAAGATCCCATCACTCAAACAACATTGATTAAGACTGGCGAACCAAAGCGTGGTGATGTTGCTGTATTTAAATACCCGTTGGATCCCAGTTTTGACTACATCAAACGCGTGGTTGGTTTACCAGGTGATAAAATTATTTATGATCCGGCAAAGAAAGAATTGCGTATTTTTTCTAATTGCAGTAAGACAGGGAATTGTCAGGGAGAACTACCGGTTTCTTACGGTTCACTATTTCCAAGTGAGTGGACAATGCAGCAATATGGTGTCGATTCCAATGGTGAAAGTTTGAGAAAGGTAGGTGTTTTCCAAATTCCTGTTGAAGAAACGTTGCCGCCTTACAGTATGCGGCAGGGTGAAAGAATTGAGAATTTGGACTCAGTGACCCATCATATTTTGGAGATTCCCGGTGTACTATCGGTACCTAATTTCCGTCAGCCTGGCTTGCCAGAGGGAATGTGGATTGTGCCCGAAGGCCACTATTTTATGATGGGTGATAACCGTGATAATAGCGCTGATAGCCGTGCATGGGGCTTTGTCCCTGAAAAGAATTTGGTCGGTCGCGCTTCCGCCATCTGGATGAGTTTTGAAAAACAGGAAGGAGAATGGCCTACCGGAGTTCGCTTCAGCCGTATTGGTGGAATTAATTAATATTTTTATATTAGCGAAGCATTAATTTTACTCGCAGTGTAGAATGTCCTTTCAAACTTAATGACTGGCTCCTATACCCAATGGATTTCAAGATGCATCGCGACGGCAAGGGAGCGAATCCCCGGGAGCATAGAGAACTATGTGACCGGGGTGAGTGAGTGCAGCCAACAAAGAGGCAACTTGAAAGATAACGGGTATATAAGGAGCCAGTGCAAACGCAACAGTTTTGTCAGGAGTTCCTGTTACAGGTCTGTTGCGTGTGCGTTTTTATTTGACGAATTCTGACCGATATTGGTAGCACATGAATCCCATCGTAATTAACAGATTGCAGCGTAAGCTGGGGTACACTTTTGATCAGCATGATTTGCTGATACAAGCGTTAACTCATCGTAGTGCCAGCAGTAAACATAACGAACGGCTGGAATTTCTTGGTGACTCAATCCTGAGTTTTGTTATTGCCAATGCGTTGTATCATCGCTTTCCTCGTGTTGATGAGGGGGATATGAGCCGCATGCGTGCCACATTGGTGCGTGGTAATACGCTGGCTGAATTGGCAAGGGAATTTGAATTAGGTGAATGCCTTCGTTTGGGGCCGGGGGAACTGAAAAGCGGCGGTTACCGCCGTGAATCAATACTGGCTGATACGGTTGAAGCGCTGATTGGTGCTATTTTCCTTGATAGCGATATCCAGACTATTGAAAGAATTATTCTGAGATGGTACGAAACCCGTCTGAATGAAATCAGCCCTGGCGACAAACAGAAAGATCCGAAAACTCGTTTACAGGAATATTTGCAAGGGCATCATCTGCCTCTGCCATCATATCTGGTTGTTATGGTTCGTGGTGAAGCTCACGATCAAGAATTTACTATTCACTGTCAAGTGAGCGGTATTGAACAGCCGGTTAAAGGAACAGGCTCCAGCCGTCGCAAAGCGGAACAGGCAGCGGCTGAGCAAGCATTAAAACAATTGGAGCTTGAATGAGCGAACAAGAAACCTATTGCGGATTCGTTGCAATAGTTGGACGGCCTAATGTGGGGAAATCCACGCTGCTAAATCAGCTTTTAGGTCAGAAAATATCTATCACTTCTCGTAAACCGCAGACGACCCGTCACCGTATTATGGGTATCCATACTGAAGGTGCTTATCAGATTATTTATGTGGATACGCCGGGATTGCATATTGAAGAAAAACGGGCAATTAACCGGTTGATGAACCGGGCAGCTAGCAGTTCTATCGGTGATGTGGAGTTGGTTATTTTTGTTGTCGAAGGGACTCATTGGACCCCGGATGACGAGATGGTACTGAACAAACTGCGTAATCTGCGTTGTCCGGTTTTGCTGGCTATCAATAAAGTGGATAACGTGACCGATAAAACCAGCTTATTGCCACATATTGGTTTTCTCAGTAAACAGATGAGTTTTCTTGATGTTGTTCCAATGAGCGCTGAAAAAGGCATGAATGTTGATACGATTGCCAAAATTGTGCGCGGATATATACCGAAAGCGACTCACCATTTTCCGGAAGATTACATTACTGACCGTTCTCAGCGGTTTATGGCTTCTGAAATTATTCGAGAAAAGCTTATGCGTTTTCTTGGTGATGAATTGCCATATTCTGTCACGGTTGAAATTGAGCAGTTCGTGGCGAATGAGCGCGGTGGTTACAATATCCATGGTTTGATTCTGGTTGAGCGTGAAGGCCAGAAGAAAATGGTCATTGGTAATAAAGGCAGTAAAATCAAGACCATTGGCATTGAAGCCCGTCAGGATATGGAAAGGCTGTTTGATGTAAAAATCCACTTAGAACTGTGGGTTAAAGTTAAAGCGGGTTGGGCTGATGATGAGCGAGCATTACGTAGCTTGGGTTACGTCGATGATTTGAAATAAGGCATCCCCTGTGGACGGTTGGCAACGTGTTTTTATTCTTCATGGGCGTCCTTACAGTGAAACTAGTCTGTTACTGGATCTGTTTACTGAAAATGAAGGGCGGATTAGCGTGTTGGCAAAAGGTGCGCGTAGCCGTCGTTCCAATTTGAAAGGCTGCTTGCAGCCCTTTACGCCATTGCTGGTTCGTTGGAGTGGGCGGGGGGCAATTAAAACGCTGCGTGATGCAGATCCTATCTCTCTGGCCCTTCCTCTTACCGGCAACGTATTGTACAGCGGTTTATATATCAATGAATTGTTGTCAAGAGTGCTTGAACAGGGAACGGCTTACCCCGCCTTATTCTTTGATTATCTCCAATGTTTGCAGGTTCTTGCTGCCAGTGAATATACACCGGAACATGCATTACGTCGGTTTGAACTGGCGTTGCTGGCAAATCTTGGTTATGGCGTTGATTATCTGCATTGTGCGGGCAGTGGTGAGCCGGTGGATGACACGATGACCTACCGTTATAGAGAAGAAAAAGGATTTATTGCTAGCTTGGTTGTTGATCATTACAGTTTTACCGGGTGCGAATTAAAATCACTGGCAACTCGTGAATTCCCTGATTCTACTATATTAAAGGCAGCAAAGCGTTTCACGCGTATTGCATTAAAACCTTATCTCGGTGGCAAGCCTTTGAAAAGTCGTGAATTATTTCGGCAGTTTGTACGTCAGAAGCCTGAAAAGAAAGAAAACTAATGAATTTGTTTCTCTTCAAGATGGAAAGTGTAAACTTGTCATATTCTAATATGACTACAGGAGATAAATATGGCTGAAGTATTATTAGGCGTTAATATCGATCACATTGCGACAGTGCGCAATGCCCGTGGTACCAATTATCCTGATCCGGTTCAAGCGGCTTTTGTTGCGGAACAGGCGGGAGCCGATGGAATTACCATTCATTTGCGTGAAGATCGCCGTCATATTACCGATCGGGATGTAGAACTGTTGAAAAAAACTATCCAGACTCGGATGAACCTTGAGATGGCTGTGACAGATGAAATGGTGGATATTGCCTGTCGCATTAAACCTGAATTTTGCTGTTTGGTGCCTGAAAAACGGCAGGAAGTGACAACAGAAGGGGGCTTAGATGTTATTGGTCAGAAAGATAAAGTTGCTGCGGCGGTTAAGCGTCTATCTGATGCGGGTATTCTTGTCTCGTTATTTATTGATGCGGAACATCGACAAATTGATGCGGCTAGTGAAGTTGGCGCACCTTTCATTGAAATTCATACTGGTGCTTATGCCGATGCAGAAAGTGAAGTAGAACAGGAAAAAGAGTTCCATCGTATTAAAGCAGCCGCGACTTATGCAGCGAGTAAAGGTCTAACGGTTAATGCGGGTCATGGGCTGACGTATCATAATGTACAACGTATTGCTGCTCTGCCAGAAATTTATGAGTTGAATATTGGTCATGCCATTATTGGACGTGCGGTATTCAGTGGCTTGACCGCTGCGGTGGCGGATATGAAAACCCAAATGCGGAAAGCTCGCCGTTAATGGCTATTATTGGGTTAGGTACAGATATTGTTGAAATTGCCCGTATTGAAGGGGTTGTCGAGCGCTCAGGTGAGCGCTTGGCAAAACGCATTCTCAGTGAATTCGAATGGGAACAATATCAGCAACATGAAAAACCGGTTCGTTTTTTGGCTAAGCGTTTTGCGGTAAAAGAAGCCGCAGCAAAGGCATTAGGAACGGGTATCCGTAATGGGCTGGCATTTAACCAGTTTGAAGTGGTCAATGATGCACTGGGAAAACCGATTTTGCGGCTCTATGGTGCGGCCGCAGTGTTGGCTCAGCAATTAGGGGCGACCTCTTTGCATGTGACATTGGCCGATGAGCGTCGCTATGCCTGTGCGACCGTTATTCTTGAGCGTTGATTTCAGATCTTATCTGCATGATGCAGTAATACAAATTTATCCCACAATTGCTCTTCTGTTTCCTGTTGGTCTGGATCGGTGATAATGGTATTATTTATCGGACAGACTGATTGACAGGTTGGAGCGTCATAATGACCGATGCATTCGGTGCAACGCTTGGAATCAATCTCATAAATTTCATCTCCCATTGATATAGCCTGATTGGGACATTCAGGTTCACACATATCACAATTGATACAGCTTTTTTTGATTAATAACGACATTTTAATAACTTAGTTTATTTTTCATTTTATACCAGTGTGTTATCGTCAGTTTTAATTTCTTACTATTACACACTTATTGTATTTTTATACGATATAAATTACATTGAAAAACCAAGTCTGGCAATAAAAAACCATAATAGATGAAATTTTTTCTATCTTAGAAAACGCTTATGTGTGAACTTTATTATTCAGTTAGCTATATAGGAAATAAGTCAAGGGCGTGTAAAACTTCCAATATTATGTAGTTAATAGGTCTTGAGAGAAAATAGCTTGGATGATAACAGAATATTTACAACCTATACCCAATGGATTTCAAGATGCATCGCGACGGCAAGGGAGTGAATCCCCGGGAGCATAGCAAACTATGTGACCGGGGTGAGCGAGTGCAGCCAACAAAGAGGCAACTTGAAAGATGACGGGTATAGTATTAGAGTAAATAAAATGATAAAGACCGGGTATTATTCTAATCCCGGTCTGTTTGTTAATTACAATAATGGCGCAATTGGCCAGTCAATTTCCGGTGCTTTATCAAGATAATTCTAAAGTCAGAGATAGATAACAACTATGAGTGTTGAAAGTTAGTTATCTGATACTCCTATTACGAATATGCGTACAGGCGGAAAGTGTGCACCGCGAGACTGCCAATGTGATATTATTACCAGGTTTTCTTTATTGATTTTTAATATTTCAGCTCCTTCACCATAGTTGCCTCCACTGGCAAATCCTCCCATACTTGAAAGTATAGCATGAGGTTCATAAGAGTATGCAATTGGGTATGTGATAGTGAATTTCCCCTCGTTAGCTAAATTTGGAGCCTTTGCATATACAGATTGTAATAAGATATATTTTCTCTTTGAACCGCTAAAAAATGGAATTTTAAGCGTTATGAAATTATCCCCTTGTGTAAACAGAGGAGTGCCTGCTAATAACAAGTCTAATAAACCGAGATTTTTCACAAACTCATTTTTGTTAGGAATATCTTGACCATTTTGGTTTTTGGCCAATCTGCCGTTAGCATTATCATTTATATCGGAAACAAGTTTCTGAGTTGCGGCCAGTGTATTACTATTGCCAATGATATCTGTGAGTTGAACAATACCTTTTTGTGTTAATGAGGCATCAGGAATTTTTGTTGTGATTTTTTTTTCTAACGCTTTATTTAATTGGGCGGTGAGTTTGTCTATATTACCATCATCGAGAACATCATTGCCAGATTGTGTTGCGATAAAGTTAGCGACTACAGATGATATGGTTGATGACTGACGTAATGCTTTATTTAATACATGAGTAGTAATACTCTCTGGTGGAAATCCAGTATTTAAACTCTCGTTCTCTTCATATTTTTCTTGGCTCACAACATTAGCATTGTTACTAATAGAAAAAGCCTTAAAATCATTTTTTGGACTCATGTTTTTCCCTCAAATTAAATAGTGTATTCTATAATTAATAATATTTAATTGTTATAAAGATAACTTTAAGAAATTCATAGTCTAGTTCGGTAAAATAATAATGAAATACTTTTATAACTTAGGCGATTAACTATTTATGTGTAGTTGATGATAATTGGTTGAATTTTTCAATCAAATAACCTGATATTGATAAATAGAATGGTGAAAATATATTTAAACCATAAAATCCTGTCAGGGTGAGCAGGAGGAGTAATAATGAGTCATTATTCTCCGGGAAAAAGTATATGATATTACTGGATTGGGTTGATATTTCAATGGTTCTTGATATTGCATAGCTAAAATACCAGAATGAATAGAGTGATAAAGACCGGGCGCTATCCTGATCCCGGTCTTTTATTAGTTACAATAATGGTAAAATTGGCCAGTCTATTTCCGGTGCTTTTGACGTATCAACCCGGTTAAGCATGATTCGGTATTTTTTCCATTCTTTGAGTAATCGCATTTCTTCGTCTGTTGCTATATCAAGTTCTTCTGAATCAGAAAGTGGGATTATTTTTTTATTCGCGTGAGATATAAATTGCGTTCTTTGGCTTTCCGCTATGGATATAAATTGCTCTTTTGTTGGTGGTGGAGTGTCTTCCCAACAAGGAAGACCATCTTCGCCACAGGAAAGTATTTTTCCGGTGGGAGGTATTTCCGAGAAATTATTGAATATGCTATCAGTTACAGATATGGGATCGTTTGGCCATGAGCCTGATTCAATATAATTCTGCTGTAATGATAGCGGATAAAATGATTTATTTGATGGACTGAATACATAGTTTTTGTTATTCATAATTCTTTGCCAATTTTCATTAAATAATCATAATAGGCAGATTCGACTAATAAGTGCAATTTTTCAGAAGGGCGGTCAGTTGCTATAGTAGGCATCTTTCTCGCCAAAGGAAAATGCACTATGGCCTATACACAACTGACCGAAA